>JBAVJG010000563.1:0-2273 GCA_049687655.1 Anaerolineales bacterium
AGAGGGAGCTTCAAATTATGCATACTACGTGCAACAAAAGAAATTTAAAAATATCAGCGATCATACCTGCATACAACGAAGCGAAAAAACTGGACATCTACCTCGGAAATTCCCAAAGAACCTCAAGTAGTTCAAAGGGCAAGCTTTGAACTACGATAGTTTCTTCTAAAGAATTTAGAAGTTAAAAGCCCAGTCAAGGAGCTATTAACATTCATAAAAGTCGGTTAAGTTTCTACTCTATTCCTGCCATGTCATGCTGAGCGTAGCGAAGAATCTCTTTACCGATGAGTGAGACTCTTCGGTCGCAGAAACAGCTCCCTCAGAGTGACATGACTTTATTTATATTTATGATAGAAATTACGTAGTTCGCGAAAAGATACCGAAAATAAGGGGGAAGTCCACTTCCTCGGTATTTTTGCGTAAGTCCTGATTATGTAAAGGGCTTGGATTCAAGTAACAAGTGCAACAGTGACGAAATTACTATAGAAAAAGCGATAATAATTTAGTAGAATAATAGTATGAATGGCGGACAGGGTTATTTACTCATCGTAGAGGATGATCTTGATATCCTGAAACTCTTGGAGACCACGCTGAATTTCAGCGGGTATCGAGTGCGCACGGCGCGCAACGGCAGCGAAGCCCTGGATGTCGTTCAGCAGGAACACCCGACAATTGTGATCGCCGATATCATGATGCCCAAGCTGGATGGTTTCGGTTTCGTGCACAGATTACGAATAAATCCCAAAACGCGTGGGATCCCGGTAGTTTTTATCACGGCTACATTCGTCTCGCGGGAAGACAGGGATTTTGCACTCAACATCGGCGCAACCCGCTTTATCCAGAAACCGCTTGATCTGGATGAATTTCTGGTGACGATAGAAGAACTCCTGATCCAGGGCGCGCCCGTTGCGTTCGAACCGCTCAATGAGTTCAAATTCTATGAGGAGTATTACCAGCGGCTCGAAGAAAAGCTGGAGCAAAAAAATACACAGATAACGCGCGACGAGCTTCTGTTAGGAACCAAAACGGATGAAGAGAATCAGTTCCTCCAGGCATCGCTTTTTAAGGCTATCGCCGAACGGGACGAATTAATCCTTCTGCTCGACCAGGTGCACGAGCAGCTTGAAAGACTCACCAAATCAGAATAATTTCATACGATCGCTTAATATCTAGAACTTACACAGTTCATGAAAAGATACCGTATAAGGGGGCGCCACTTTTGTAGCGTAGAGTGCTACAATAAAAGTACAATCACCCAACAGCTCAGGAGTGTATTCCATGAGTAAAGAAGATAATATCCGCCCTGAAGGATGAAATCAGAAACCGCACGCGTACAGGCGGCTGGAACTAATCCTTAAGTCGAACGCCAGTAGTAGGCCGGTTCTATACGCGTAGAATCTACCCGGGAAATTTATTTGGAATGCCTGCATTACTCGGCCGCACGCTCGCGCCCCCAAATCTGGGTAGCTACCACTGCGTCTTCGCCCAGCGAACGGCAGAAATTCCCAAAAAACCTATTTCCTTATAGCCAAGAAATTGTAGAGTATATTTATATTGGCTACTTAATAGTTTGTCTCAAAAGAAATCCGTCGGTCGAGTAAGCGGTGATTTTCTGCTGTATCGCAGTAATCGACCACCGAAAACTGATTGGAAATTATCAGCGTCGGGTAGCTGGAGAACAATCGAGGAAATGTCTTCACGAAGGAGTCTCGCATGGAAATTCGAATCGAAACCATCGGGGAAGCCACAGTCGTCAGATTAAAAGGCTCATTTGACCACTCGGTTCGAGGAAGTATGGAAATGGAACTCTTGTCCCTTGCGACTTATGGGATCAAACTGCTCCTCGACCTTTCAGATGTGGATTACATCTCCAGCACGGGACTGCACCTGTTGGTGGACCTTTACCGTCGTTGCGAGCAACAGAATGGGCACATGGCTCTGAGCGGCCTTTCGGACCGGATAAGGGAGGTATTATCCCTGACCGGTCTTACAAAAAGCGGCATATCCATTTACAACACACTTGAAGATGGTCTGACTGCGTTGGGTAGTATATCGGATACCGGGGGCGGCTCAAGGGGGTTTTCCTATGAAGATGCCCCAGAATCTTCATACGACATCCCAAAGATGGAAGAAAAAGAAGAAGTCAACTTTTCAGCCTTTTACCCTAAAGAGGTCACAGTTGAGAAATGGTATACCCTGCTTGTTTATACTTATGTGCCCTCCCTGCTGGACTCTGTCAGAGAGGACGCCCGCAAATTCAAGGAAGAAATCGG
>JBAVJG010000564.1:0-22486 GCA_049687655.1 Anaerolineales bacterium
GCCAAAGCAATCTCCACCTAAACGGGAAAATTCTGCTCTCAGGAGATTGCTTCGCTCGCTGAAGAACGCTCGCTCGCAATGACACCGTTATTTTTGGTATGTTTTTTTCAAATGCGATTGCCCTAGAAGACTCTTAAAGATTCTGCATGAAAAAGTCAAGAGACCCTGCTTGAATGATAATTGTTTTTATGCTAGACTTTGAAAAATTATTAAGGATATCATTATGGCCGATAAAATATTAATCATCGATGACGACTTGGATACCTTACGTCTGGTTGGCTTGATGTTGCAACGTCAAGGCTATCAAATCACAGCAGCAACCAGTGGACAGCAGGGATTGGAAAAAGCGTTTGAAGATATTCCCAACCTGATCTTATTAGATATTATGATGCCAGATATGGATGGTTATGAAGTTGCCCGCCGGCTACGCGCCAACGAGAAGACCGTTGATGTCCCTATATTGATGTTTACTGCAAAGACGCAACTAGATGACAAAGTAACAGGATTCGAAGTTGGCGCAGATGATTATCTCACCAAGCCTACACATCCATCCGAGTTACAGTCACATGTGAAAGCTTTGCTGGCTCGTGCGGGGAAAACAGCCGAAGATGTGGCAACCGCACAACATGAGCAGCATGGATACGTGATCGGCCTGATGTCGGCGCGTGGCGGGCTGGGTGTTTCTTCGCTGGCAGCAAATCTGGCAGCCAGTCTGCACCATAAATTCCAGGCAGATGTTGTGCTGGCGGAGATGGCGCCCGGTCAGGGCAGTCTGGCGCTTGAACTGGGTATTAAGGAAGAAAATGGGCTGGCAGGTTTGCTTGGGAAAGCTCCTGCGGAGATCACGCGTAATAACGTTGCCGAGCAATTGGTCCTTCACGATGCCGGATTCAGGGTGTTGATCTCCTCCAATCATCCCCGCGATTATCAGTTGATCAACCAGATAAACCAATACGAGAATCTGGTAGCGCGCATGTCCACTCTTGGACGCTTTATCGTTCTGGACCTGGGGATGGGCCTGCCACCGTTTGTGCAGCGTTTGCTGCCACTGCTCAACGACTTGTTCGTGGTCGTTGAAGGAATGCCCAACACCATCATGCGCACCCGCGCCTTGATCAAAGACTTGGTCGAGCTTGGCATGGACAAAAATCTTATTGCAGCGGTCTTGAACAACCGGGTTCGCACTGAAAGCCAGATGCCATGGGAAGAGGTTCAGGAGCAATTGGGCCACTCTGTTGCAGCAACTTTGACTCCAGCCCCGGAATTATTCGCGCAAGCCTCTCGTCTGAAAACGCCAGCTGTAATTTGTCAGCCAGAAAGCCTGACAGCGCAGCAGATCAATAAGCTCGTAGAGCGGATTGCGGAGCACGAGAACCGGGAAGAATGACCTCCTTCTCCAGTCAGACAAAGACGAACATTGAATACACCGCAGAGTTATTACGCAATGCGAAGTATGCAGTAGTTCTGACAGGAGCCGGCATTTCAACGCCTTCGGGCATTCCTGATTTCCGGTCTGAGGGAACAGGCTTATGGTCCCGAGATGAACCGATGGAAGTGGCCTCGCTCAGCACCTTCCGCACTGACCCGGAACGTTTTTTTGTCTGGTTTCGACCGTTGGCGGGAAATATCTTTAATGCGAAACCCAATCCAGCCCATGTGGCGCTGGCCCAACTGGAAGAGGCCGGCCGCGTCCGGAGCATTGTTACGCAAAATATCGATATCCTGCACCATAAAGCCGGGTCGAAGAACGTAATCGAAATGCATGGCACACTGCGGACTCTTTCTTGCACGCAGTGTTTTCAACAGGCGGAAGCCGAGCAATACTTAGAAGCGTTTGTCAAAGAGGGCGAATTACCTCGTTGCCCTGAATGCAACGGTTTGATGAAACCAGATGTGATTCTGTTTGGCGAGCAGTTACCTCAACGAGCCTGGTATGATGCTCAAAGCGAATGCCGCAAATGTGACCTGATACTGGTAGCTGGCTCGTCCCTGGAAGTACTCCCGGTTGCCGGCCTGCCCATGCAGGCAATTGACCGTGGATCACACCTGGTCATTTTGAATAACGCCACAACCTATCTCAATGTGCGGGCGGATGTAGTTATTCAGGAAGATGTAGCGACGATCCTCCCTACTATTGCGGAGCAAGTAATCAATGGCTGAAATCAAAACCCAACGATTGGACAGCTATGTACGGCTGATCGATATTTCCCGGGACCTCGCTTCAATGCTCGACCTGGACGTTTTATTGGACCATATCGTTCAGGCCGCTGCAGACATCACCGCCGCAGAAGCTGCATCCATCCTGCTGTATGACAATACCGCGCGTCAACTCTACTTTCAGGTTGCCACCAATATAGACGAACCTACTATGCGCGGACTGGTCGTGCCGCTGGAGGGCAGCATCGCCGGGTGGATTGTGACCAACCAAAAGCCACTACGTATCGATGACGTGAGCGAAGATTCGCGTCACTTTGACGATATCGAGCAGACGACCGGAATCCCCACGAAATCCATACTTGGAATCCCCCTGGTCACCAAGAATAAGGTGGTGGGCGTTTTGGAAGTCATAAACAAAAAACAAGGCGAATTTACGTCCGGGGATGAGAATTTGTTGACTGTATTAGGGGCTCAGGCTGCCGTAGCGATTGAGAACGCGCGTTTATTCCATCAATCTGACCTGATCTCCGAATTCGTACACGAATTACGCACGCCCCTGGCTTCGCTAAGCACTGCCACTTATTTGTTGCTGCGCCCAGAAATGTCGCGGGAACAGCAAGAGCAGATTGTCAATAATATTCATAATGAAACCTTACGGTTGAATTCGCTAGCTTCGTCATTTCTGGACCTGGCACGTCTGGAATCGGGACGCGTCCAATTCCGTAAGTCCACGTTTGATGTGATGGATCTATTGCACGAATGCAGCGATGTAATGGAATCCAAAGCCGATGAGGATCGCATTCAAATCCGCGTGATAGAACCCGAAGGTCCTACCCTGTTGGAAGCTGACCGCGATAAGATCAAACAAGTTGTTTTGAACTTGCTCAGTAACGCCATCAAGTACAACCGGCCAAACGGCTCGATTATTCTAAAAACCGAGCCTCGGGAAAACAAAATGATCATTTCAGTGCAAGATACGGGCGTGGGAATCCCGCAAGATGCAGTAGGACACATCTTTGAGAAGTTCTATCGCGTTCGTGAGAACGAATCGAAGGTTCCCGGCACGGGCCTTGGACTGTCAATCTGTAAGCAGATTGTTCAGGGACATGGCGGCACCATTGAGATCAAAAGCAAGCTGGGGATCGGTACGAATATCCTGATCGGGCTGCCGCGTGTCAGCAAAACCTTGCCCCGTTAAAAGACAACGCCCGTCCATTTTCGATGGACGGGCGATTTTCTTCATGACTTGACCGACACATCGAGCACTCCGTGTTTCGCAGTGTGCTCGATGACCTTTATGATTGTTTATTCTGACGCAGCCCAACGGTCGCGCCCTGCTTTTTTGGCATCGTAGAGGGCCAGGTCAGCGCGGCTCAGAAATTTTTGCCAGTTCTCCTGATCGTGCCTATACTCCGCCACGCCAACGCTGACGGTGAGTTGTATCGTTTCCCCGATATTGATCTCCGATTCGCGGATACGTTTACACAACCTGGCAGCCTGTTCTGCCGCCTCATTCAGACGCGTGTTCGGCAACACCACCAGAAACTCTTCTCCGCCATACCGCCCAACCGTATCCGGTTCACGGACACTTTCCTGCAAGATATTTGCCAGTTCAAACAGTACCTGATCACCAACCGTGTGGCCATAGGAATCATTGATTTGCTTGAAATGATCGATGTCAATCATAGAAATGGACAAAGGGATCTTATAACGTTCTGCGCGGTTGACTTCATTTTGTAATCGTTTGATCACCTGTCGTCTGTTTGGCAGGCAGGTTAGTACATCGACATGCGAAACTTCCTCCGCCTGAGCAAGGACAGCCTTGAGCTCAACTTCCTTTATTTTGATCGTCCGTTGAGCGGTTGCCAAGTCTTTTTGGACTTTTGAAAGTTCATCGTTAAGCCGTTGGTTTTCGGCTTTTAAATCGTCTGCCAAAATCCCCATCCTTTAGCGAGACCCCTTCCTGCCGAACTGGCGTTCCAACATGTCAACTGAGAGATGGATCATAGTTGGTCTGCCATGTGGACAGGTGCGAGGCGAATCACAATTTTCAAGATCGGTCAACAGGGCACGCTGCTCATCATTGGAGAGCGCCTGCCCAGCCTTGACCGCCATCCGTTTGCATACCCGGGCGGCAATACGCGCTTCGAGTTCTTCCTGCAAGGGGCTTTCGTCTTCTTCAAAATCCTCCACGAGTGCGCGCAGGGCAGAAGCAGCATCACTGCCAGAAAACAAAGTTGGCATGGCGCGCACTTGAAATGTATTCGGCCCAAAAGGTTCCACCTGGAAACCAAAACGATTCAATAATTCCAATTGTTCTTCCAACAGCGTGGTTTGCCCAGGCGGCAGGGTTACGCTGGCTGCTTCCAGCAAAGCTTGTGAAGGAATTTCACGTTTGTCATACTGGAGCATCAGCTTCTCGAACAGGATGCGTTCGTGCGCTGCATGTTGATCCACCAGATATAGTCCATCCGGGCCTTCGGCGACCAGATACGTTGCGCCAATCTGACCGATCAAGCGTAAAAGTGGGATATTTGCAAATGCGGATTGCCCCGCTTCACTCCCGGAACCTGAACCTGCATCCGCTTCATCGACTTGCTTCGCATCCCCCGCCATCCTCCAATCCAGACCAGCCTGCCCCGCTTCCGACTGTCCATACGCCCGCGATGGCGTACTGCCCCACAAGGTTGTCGGCGGCAAGCTGGGGATAGGCGCGTAGGCCAGGAGCGCCCTACGTACCGCACGCTGCACGAAGCTGAAAACCTTATCCTGCTCCCGAAAACGGACTTCGGCCTTGGCGGGATGCACGTTGACATCCACTGCTTCCGGATCGATTTCCAGGAATAACGTTGCCAGCGGGTAACGGCCCACCATCAACATGGTGTGATAGGCTTGCGTCAATGCGGCATTGAGTGGAATATTCTGCACCCAGCGTCCATTGATGAAGATAGTCATCTCGCGGCGGTTGGAGCGTGTAATAGAGGTAGGACTGATAAAGCCGGAAAGTTTTAATCCCTCATCTTCCGCGATGACTTCCAGCATATGCTTGGCCGTTTCCACGCCGTAGAGTGTGGCCAGGATCGCGCGCCGGTCGCCGTCACCGGAAGTCTGCAAAGTGACTTTTTTGCCCTCCGCCAGTTTAAAACGAACGTCCGGATAAGCCAGCGCATAACGCGTGACGAAGGTATCGATATTGCGGCGTTCGGTTGTGTTTGATTTCAGGAATTTCAAACGCGCTGGAACGTTGTAGAACAGGTTCTCGACCTGCACCACTGTCCCAACCGGTACGCCAATCTGTTCCACTGTGCCTGCCTGCCCACCTTCCACGCGGATGCGTGCGCCGATCTCGGCATCGGTTGCGCGGGAGGTGATGATCAGGCGCGAAACGGAACCGATCGAAGCCAGGGCCTCACCGCGGAATCCAAGCGTGGAGATGGAAAATAGCTCTTTAGCAGAAGCAAGCTTGGAGGTGGCGTAACGCGAAACCGCCAACGCCAGCTCATCCGCAGGAATGCCGGAACCATCGTCCGCCACTTCGATCAGGCGGCGGCCGGCTTCTTCTATCGTGACAGAGACGGATTTTGCGCCCGCATCCAGCGAGTTTTCGACCAGTTCCTTGACTACCGAAGCCGGTCGCTCGACCACCTCGCCGGCGGCGATTTGCGAGGCGACTTCAGGAGAGAGCATGTGGATGGGCATAAAAATATTATACCGCCTGCGCATATCATTGCGCTTGCATGGAATTTACACTCTTGTTAATCAGGACTTACACAAAAATACGGAGGAAGCCCGAAAATAAGGGGGCGTGCTACGCATGCCCCCTTATTTTCGGTATCTTTTCGCAATGTGCGTAAGTCCTATTAATGATACTTTTGGTGCATCTTCCTGCGAATTAAGCAGGTGTGATCCGACAAGGTATAATATCCATCCCGAATCATTTATCAAAGTATTAAGTCCATGTATAGAAAAAAGTTGCTAACTTTTTGCCTGATTGTTATGGTTGTTGCTTGCACACCGCAAAGACAATCTGCACTAGAAGTTGAAGCAACTCTTACGCCTTTCCAACTGGCCCAGCACACACCTGCGCTTGTCCCTGCTGTTACATCAACACCGGATTTACCTACTGCCACGGTAACCTCACTTCCGGAAGTATCAGAAGCATATCTGCCCTATACCATCGATTATCTGCGCAGTCGCGCTTATGGCGGAGGGCAGATCGAAACCTTGGATGTGATGGAAGAAAGGGAGAAATTTACACGCTACCTGATTCAGTACCCGAGTGACGGATTGAACATCTATGGATTTGTGAATGTTCCAAAGCGTGAAGGGCCACTTCCGGCGATCGTTATGATCCATGGATACGGGGATTCGAGCGTGTCTACTGTTTTAGGCTATACAACCGAGGCAGCCGATTTTTTTGCAGACGACGGTTATCTGGTACTACACCCGAACATGCGCGGTTATCCTCCTTCGGACAGCGGTGACAATCTCTATAGAGTTGGACTGGCTGTTGATGTCCTCAATCTCATTGCGCTTGTCAAAGACCAGGCTGGCCAACCGGGTTGGCTGGAGAAGGCCGATCCTGCCCGCGTGGGGCTTTGGGGGCACAGCCTTGGAGGCGACGTGGCTTTACGGGTAGCTACTGTCAGCGAAGATGTTAAGGCAGTGTTGCTGTATGCCGCTATCAGTGCCGATGAGTTCAAGAACGCGGAGCTTTTCTATGAGATCACCGGCGAGCAAACCAATCTGACTGAATGGAAAACCCCACCCGATATAATGGCTTATATTTCTCCCTTGAATTATCTTGATAAGATCACCGCCAGCGTCAAGTTGTACCATGGCAGCGCAGATGAGATTGTGCCCGTGGCCTGGGCTGTGGAGACTTGCGATGCAATGAAGGCAAATTACATTGATGTCGATTGTGCATATTATATTGATGGTAGACATACGTTCTTCAGTAAATTCCAACCGGAATTCAACAACAGTATGCTCATCTTTTTCGAGACCTATTTGATGGAGCCGCAAAACCACTAACTTAAGGATCAGCATCCCGTGAATTTCACAACCATCTTTTTCGACCTGGACGATACACTCTACCCTGCCTCCACAGGACTGTGGCAGGCCATCAAAGAGCGCATGAACCTTTACATGCGTGACCGCATGGGTTTCGATCCTGCCGAAATACCGGGTTTGCGCGAGAAGTATTACCTGCAATACGGCACCACCCTGCGCGGATTGCAGGCCAACCATGAAATCGAAGTGGATGACTTCCTGGCCTTTGTGCATGACCTGCCCCTGGGTGACTACATCCAGCCCAGGCCTGAACTTTGCAAAGTCATCGCTGCGCTCGGGACCCGAAACCTGATCTTCACGAACGCGGATGCGGCCCACGCCCGAAGAGTGTTGAAAGCGCTCGAACTGGATGAATGCTTTGAGTCCATCGTGGATGTGAACGCCGTTGCGCCGTACTGCAAACCCATGCCCGAATCTTTCCAGATCGCCATGCGTATGGTCGGCGAAAGCAACCCGGGTCGCTGTGTGATGATCGATGACTTGCCCCGCACCACCCGGGCCGCGCGCGAGGCTGGATTATTCAGCATATTGTTCGGACAGGATCAACCTCATCCCGATGCCGACGCCAGCCTGTCAGATTGGCAAAAATTGTCTTCTATCCTTGATGGGAGAGTCCTATGAACACCGATAATGTTACCCTGGTTGTATTGCTCGTAATTGGCATCGTGGTGCTGGCAAACCTGGCGATGTTTGCAATGGTGCGCGGTTCGCGCGGGACGAATTTTGACTGGTTCAAAGACATGCGCGGTTCCATCAACCAGCCTTTCAAAGCGGAAGATGATTCGCTGGATGAACTGCGGAAGAGAGTGGGAGAACTTTCGGAGCAGAGAGAGGAGGATAACGAGTGAGCCTCTAACAAAACGTATACAAGTTTCATACAATCAGGGGATATAGAATTCATCAATTTTTAATACGTCTGTGATAATCTTTATTATTCAAGAGCTACGCAATTGACGAGAGAAGCCCGCTCCCCCTATTTATCGGTACCTTTTCGTGAACTGCGTAATTCTTACTGTGGAAATATTGGAGGTCCTTGATGGAAAACAAACTTATGCGTGGCGCATTGATCGGCGCTGTAGCTATCATAATGCTGCTGGGTTCATTCTCCGGCGGTTTTCTGGTTGGGCATTTCATTCCCATCCAACTCAGCGGGAGTCAGCCAGTCTTTAGCAGCAGCCCTGAGGTTGTTCCGAATGTATCCCCCCAACAACAGTCCTCTACCCCGGAAGAACTGGATACGCTTTTCCAACCTTTCTGGGAAGCCTGGAATATCGTCCATGAAGAATATGTCGACCAGCCGGTAGATGATTTAACCCTCATGCAGGGCGCCATTCGCGGCATGATGAATGCGCTGGGTGACGCTCACAGTTCCTACATGGACCCCAAAACCTTCCAGGATGCAAATGACAGCCTGGCAGGTGAATATGAAGGTATCGGGGCATGGGTGGATACCACGGCGGATTACCTGACCATCATCAGCCCCATCCCCGGATCACCTGCTGAGAGTGTTGGTTTGGAACCCGGCGACAAGATCATCGCAATTGACGGCGAAGATATGTCCGGTATCGACGCCGAACTGGTGCGCCAGCGTGTGCTTGGCCCGGCCGGGTCGACTGTCAATTTAACGGTAGCACGTGAGGGCGAGTCTGAAACGCTGGATTTCTCCATCACACGTGAAAAAATCGTCATCAAGAGCGCAACTGGCGAGATGCTCGAGAATGACATCGGTTACATCCAGATCACAACCTTTGGCGACAAAACCACCCCTGAACTGCGCGCGACATTAGAAGACCTTATGGCGCAGAACCCCAAAGGCCTGGTCATCGACCTGCGCAACAATGGCGGTGGTTACCTGCAAACTTCTGTGGAAGTTGCCTCCGAGTTTATCGGAGAAGGTGTCGTCCTGTACGAACAATATGGTGATGGTAAGCGCACTACTTACCAGGCGCTCAAAGATGGTCAGGCCACAGAGATCCCGCTGGTTGTGCTCATCAATCAGGGCACGGCTTCGGCCTCAGAAATCGTGGCAGGCGCTCTTCAGGATTATGGACGCGGCAAACTGGTTGGCGTCACATCTTACGGCAAGGGCTCGGTGCAAAACTGGGTCCCGCTCACCAACGACCAGGGTGCAGTGCGCGTCACGATTGCCAAGTGGCTGACACCCAACGAACGCACGATCCAGGATTCAGGCCTGGCCCCGGACGTGGAAGTCGAGATCACGAGTGAAGACCGTCAGGCCGGTCTCGACCCACAACTGGACAAGGCTATCGAAGTGTTGCTCGATGAACTCAACGGCAGCGCTTCACAATAATCACTTCCTCCCGGAGAGGAACCGCGGCGAGCGGCGCAACCGAAGGGAGTTTGCGAGGTAAAAATGTATTACTTCAATCCGACATACTTAATCTTTATGGCCCCGGCATTCATCTTGATGATGCTGACGTCGTGGTACGTCAAGTCAGCTTACAACAAATGGAGCAAGGTGCCCTCCAATAGCCGCATGACCGGCGCGCAGGCCGCCCAGCGACTGATAGCAAACAGCGGCCTCTACGGTGTGAAAGTTGAAGGCGTGCGCGGCAACCTCTCCGACCACTACGATCCGCGTACCAAAACGCTGCGGCTTTCACAGGGTGTTGCGAACAACGCTTCAGTTGCAGCGGTAGCCGTCGCTGCGCATGAACTCGGACATGCCCTGCAGGATGCCGAGGATTACCTGCCCCTGCGTTTTCGCGCAGCGTTGGTCCCGGCGGTCAATATCGGCTCATGGCTGGGCTGGATCCTGATCATGGTGGGTCTCTTCCTGCAAATGTTCAACCTGGCCTGGCTGGGCGTGCTGATATTTTCTGGCGGCGCTATTTTCGCCCTGGCCACCCTGCCTGTAGAATTGAACGCATCCGCGCGTGCCAAGCAGTTACTGGCCGATACAGGTATCATCCAGACCGAAAAAGAACGCCGCGGCGTGAACAACGTGCTGAATGCGGCCGCATTAACCTATGTGGCTTCGTTGGTCACGGCTGTGCTACAACTGCTGTACTTTGCCAGCCTGATTGGCGGACGACGCAGATAGTTGTGCTCCCCCCCAATGAATCCATATCCCCCGAAATCTCCTGGAGTTCGGGGGATTTTTCATGTGTATAATCACATTTATGCGAAAAATCCTGGTCCTGCTTATTTTGTTTCTGGGGGTTGTTTTTGTTATCGTCAGTTTTGGCGAACTGGAACAGACCGTTGAAACTCTCCAAAAGGGCAACCTCTGGTACATTCTGCTGGCGTTACTGATCCAGATCGGCTGGTTTATTCTGGTGGGGATCACTTATCGTTCTTTATACAATCTGCTGGGCATGCAGGAATCGATTTTCAACCTGGCACAATTGGCGGCCGCAGCGACCTTTGTCAACTATGTTATGCCCACTGCCGGAGTTGGTGGTATCGCTGTTTTTGTAAATGCAGCCAAAAAAGGGGGCAATAGGGATGGACACTCCACAGGAAAAATCACTCTGGCAGCCGCTCTGTTCGTGTTGGTCGATCAGGTTGCATTTCTAGCGGTGCTGGCGCTGGGGATCATTGTGCTCATCCGCCGCAATGACCTGGGGGCGGGCGAACTCACAGCCTCCATAATATTCCTTTGTATTGCTTCCCTGTTGGCTTTTACCCTCTATCTTGGCTACCGTTCCGCAAATGCGATGGGCGCTTTCCTGGCTCGAATGGTGCGGCTGGTCAATACAATTCTTCGGCCGATTATCCGCCGGGACTACCTGCGGGAAGAACGCGCGCACGAATTTGCCCATGAAATGGCCGGTGGTCTGGCTGCCCTGCCGGACAAGCCGCGCGGCCTGCTAAAACCACTTTTCCTGGCGCTTTTGAACAAGGGCTTGATGATCTGTATCATGCTGTGCGCCTTTCTCGCCTTCCAGGTGCCCTACTCGCCGGGGACCATCGTCGGCGGGTATGCGATTGGCTATCTGTTCATGATCGTCTCCCCTACGCCAGCAGGAATAGGCGTTGTAGAAGGTGTCTTACCGCTGGCGCTTAGAACCCTGCGTGTGGTCTGGAGCCAGGCGGTTGTGATCACCATTGTTTATCGCGCGATGACCTTCTGGGTACCGCTGGGAGTCGGCGCATTGGCTTTCCGCAATTTACACTTAGATGAAATTAAAAAGGAACTCCCATGAAAGCACAAGATGTGCTACCCGTTATCCTGTCAATTGTGGTCATTATTCTGGTTGCTGTGCTGGAGAAACAAAGCAAATTATTTGCCGCCATCACCGCCACTATGCCCCTGGCCGCGCCGCTGGCCTTATGGATCGTATACTCGTCTTCCGGCGGTGATAATGAGGCCATTTCAACCTTTACAAAAAGCATGTTCCTGGGGTTCCTGCCCACGCTTGCGTTCATCGTTGCCGTTTGGCTGGCTGCTCGCGCAGGCATGAAGCTGGGTCCCATGATCCTGACAGGATACGGCGTCTGGGCGCTTGGCGCGGGAATCCTGTATCTATTCAGGAACCTGTTCGGAATAAGGTGACAAATGGAGAAACCCTGTGGCTGGGTAATGATGAAACCGGCCAGCCGCATGAATAACCTGGGAAGGGAGATAAAAGGAATGAAATTTTATCGAAACGTATCTGAAATGATCGGTGGAACTCCGCTATTGCAGTTGAAACGTCTGGCCGCGGATGCTGAAATCTACGCCAAATGTGAGTTCATGAACCCCTTGAGCGTGAAAGACCGGCCGGTTTTACAAATCATCCGCGATGCGGAAGAGAGTGGCCAGCTCAAACCAGGCGGCACACTGCTGGAGGCCACCAGCGGAAACACCGGCATGGCGGTGGCCTCCATTGCGGCTGTCAGGGGCTATAAGGCCATATTGGTGATGTCTGAGATCCAGAGCCTGGAACGACGCAAAGTGCTCAAAGCATTGGGCGCGGAACTGATCCTGACGCCCGCCTCCGAAGGGACGAAGGGCGCCAAGCGCAAGTTGCAGGAGATCCTGGATGAGAACCCCGACTACTTCTACGTCGGGCAGCATGTCAACCCGTCCAACCCGAAGGCGCATTACAGGGGCACAGGACCGGAGATCTGGGCTGATACGGACGGCCAGGTGGATATACTGGTAGCAGCCCTGGGGACAGGGGGAACGATCTGCGGAGCCGGCCGGTATTTGAAAGAACAGAATGCGGGCGTCCGGTTGATCGCGGTCGAGCCGCGGGAGTCCCCTTTCATTTCGCAGGGAATATTCCACCCGCACCGCATGATGGGTACCGCGCCGGGCTTCGTGCCAGAGACGTTGGACCGGGAGATCATCGATGAGATCTTCCTGGTGAGTGAGGACGAAGCCTTCGAGACCTGCCGCAGGCTGGCGCATACGGAGGGCATCCTGGTCGGCATCTCTTCCGGGGCGGCGGCTTTCGCTGCTATGGAGGTTGCGAAGCGGGAGGAGAACGCGGGCAAGATGATCGTGTGCATCCTGGCCGACACCGGGCAGAGGTATCTGAGCGTTGAAGGCCTGTTCGAGTAGCCTCCCCAAAAGGGTACATTTGAGTGGTTACCAAAAGCATCCGTATAATTTAACGTTAATGTGGGTGTGCTTAATCGTAAATCACGCTAATCATTTGGAGAGTATCAATGGCTGAGAGTAAAATCGGCATCAGCCCGCGATTGCAGCAACTGCAAGAGGAACTGGAAGCTGGTAACAAGGGCTCTTTGAAATCGTTCTGGCAGGAAATCAAAGCGCAGGGTACGCCTTTGGTCGAGCAGATCGAAGGTGACGACCGGCATCGTCTGGTGACGTTTTTGTGGCGGGCCAGCGGGGAGTTGATGAGTGTGGCGTTGGTCAGCCTGATGACCAGCCCGGCCAACTATTTTATGACGCATATGCCGGATAGCGACATCTGGTATCTCAGCCTGCGATTGCCCAGTGACTTGCGCGCGACTTACCAGTTCTTTCCGGAAGATCGGTCCGCTTCCGCGCCAGGGAGCAATGACCCGGCCTGGGATACCTATCTGCCCGACCCCCTCAACCCGAACCTGTTCGCATTCTATACCGAGGACGAGGATCCCACCGGGGTCAAGTTCGCCCGTTCAGTGCTGGAACTGCCGGATGCAGCTCCTCAACCCTGGATTAAGCCACAAAAAAGCGTCCCCAAGGGCAAGGTACATCTCCACAACATTGAAAGCAAGATCCTTGGGAACGAACGGCGCGTCTGGGTGTATTCCCCAGTGAAATATACAGCCGAGTTGGGCAGACCGCTTTCGTTGTTGATCTTGTTCGATGGATGGGCCTATGCAAATTTGATGCCTACTTTCACCATACTGGACAACCTGATCGCAGCCGGGGAAATCCCACCAACCGTGGCCGTATTACAGGACAGCCTGGAGTCAGAAGTCCGCTTGAAAGAGTATGTCTATTACCAACCCTTCAACGATTTCCTGGTGACCGAATTCCTGCCCTGGGTGCTGGCCAAATACGCGGTCACATCCGATCCGCGGCAGACGATCATCGGTGGCTCCAGCGCCGGGGGGCTGGCCGCGGCATACGCTGCTTTGGAACATCCGGAAATTTTTGGGAATGTCCTCTCCCAGTCGGGGGCATTCAGCCAGACCCCGGCCTGGGAATCTGATTTTGGCTGGCTTGCCCGTCAATACGCGCTGCGAGAAAAAGCAGCTTTGAGATTTCACCTGGACGCCGGTACATTGGAGAAAAACAGTTACCGCGAGGTGAGGGGCAAACCGAGCACCCTGGAGGCCAACCGCAATATGCGTGATGCTCTGGAGGCCAAAGGCTATGAAGTGCATTACGTTGAATTCAGCGGCGGGCACGACTATGTCAACTGGCAGGGCGCTCTGGGTGAGGCGATCAAGGCTTTGCTAGGGTAGGGGATAAGTCCGTAATTGGAAAGGGAGTGTGTGGATGGATGCCATTTTCGATTAGTGTGTTGAAATACTGGTTTACTTCGCGAGAGTGTTCGATAACCTTTTGCGAATTGCATAAGTCCTATACTGGAAGGAAAGGTGAGAAAACAATGACTGGAAAAATTCGTTTCTGGCAGGGATTGGCTCTGCTACTATTGCTGCTCACGGCAGGCTGCGCCGGAACAGTGTCCACCCCTTATCCCGATGAAGTGGATTGGGCGACTGCGGTGGAAATCCTGAATACCGGCGAAGTGGACATGGTGATCCAACTGCACAGTCTGGATGTCACATTGACAATGAAGGACGGTTCCGAAATCCATACGGTGGAGCCAACCATTGATGCCATCTTCGCTGAGATCGAGAAATGCGGGAGGCCATGCAGTCAGATCGCAGTGGCAACGGAGTAAAGAACCCTACAATTTCGTGCTATTCTTATCAGTCATATCTTCCAACGCTTGGACAAACCCGTCTGACACGTTGCAGAAAGTGATACTCGTAAGACTTACGCACATTGCGAAAAGATACCGAAAATAAGGGGGGCGTGCGCAGCACGCCCCCCTTATTTTCGGGCTTCCTCCGTATTTTTGCGTAATTCCTGACTCGAAAATTCTTGTTTGTATAAGGATATAGCCATGCCTGCATTCGACAAAAATGAAATCGCCCGCCTGACGGAAGAATACGGCGGGACCTGGGGCATCAACCACACGCGGCGTCTACTGCATCTGGTCGACCATATCGGAGAGGGGCTGCAATATGACCAGGATGTCGTCTGGTTGGCGGCCCACCTGCACGATTGGGGCGCATACAAGCCCTGGGACCAGGACGGTGTCGACCACGTGCAACGCTCCCTGGAAGTGGTGGAAACTTTTCTCACGGAGCAGGGCTTCCCGGCGGCGGTGAAATCGAAGGTGCTGGAATGTATCAGAGAGCATCACAAGGGGCAGTCGGACATGAGCATCGAGGCCATCCTGCTGCGTGACGCAGACGTGCTGGACTTCCTGGGCGTGGTGGGCGTCTTGCGCGACTTTTCCAAAAATCCAGGGGATCTCAGGAAGGGCTACGAGACCACCAAGAAACGCAGGGAAAGACTGCCCAAAACGCTTTACCTGGAGAAGTCAAAGGAACTGGCACAGGCGCGCATTCGCCAGATGGACAAGTTCCTGGCCATCTTCGAAATGGACTCGTTTGGCTGTTTCTAGTCTCCGAACAAGGTGTTTTTGGTTGGTGAATATTCTTTATTGAAATTTACTTTTCATTTCACGCTCGTATCCGGGGAAATAAGTCGAAATCACCGTCAGGTTGAACGCGGACAGTATAGATGTGTTCGGCTCGCGAGCCAGTAAATACTCGAAGGATTTTTTAACCAGTTCTTCCGGTGGCACGGCGCCGGCCGTTAGTTGCTTGTAGTACGCTACGGTGACTGTGACTTTGTGTTTTGTAATTTTATTGCTGTGAACGGTAACTTCGAACTTGCTCTCGGGGAAATCCTCTAATTTCTTGATCTCGATTTGTGTCATAGTTTGAGTATACTGGATATCGATGGTATCCATGTGGAATTCAGTCCCTGCGAGGCTTTCCCTTGTCCTCAAAACACCTATAATGGAATGAAATGCACATCGATTAACAATGTGTTGCACCGTTGATCCCGTTTGAAAAGGATATTGTATGTTCGTACTCTACCTGGGCCTGATAGGTTTTTTGGTTTTTACGATAGGGGTGGGAATTTTTGGGATGTGGCTGCGAAAGCATCCAACCAGTGATAATGCCGAAAAATCCAGTCGGATCATGCACATATTGTTCTTTGCCGGGTTGGTTGCCCCGGCTGTGATCGTCCTTGTTTACCCGGGTCTGACACAACTGGATGGGATGGTGGGTATCCCCTCATTGCCCTCCAGTTCCATCCTTCTGATTTCTGGCGTCCTTTTGGCGTTCATGGGCTTATATTTGCTGGGGGCTTCCAATAAGTTGCTGCGCTCTAAAGGAAACGGCGCAAACAGATTCCGTCAGACGGATCGCATCGTCCAGACTGATATTTACAAACGCATCCGGAATCCAATGTCGCTCGGATATTATCTGTGGTCGCTCAGTTTAGGCCTTATTTCAGGTTCAACGTTTGTCACGATTTTCGTTCTTGTGGGGTTTATCCCGGCGCACATCTTTTTTCTCAAATACTTCGAGGAACTCGAGATCGAGCTTCGTTTTGGCGAAGTCTACAAACAGTACAAGCAAAAAGTCCCCTTCCTGATTCCAAAATTTTAAATTCAGTAAATCACAGAATTACAAAGGGAAGCCCGAAATCTTCAACTTTCGTGATTTACTGAATTTAGATTCTATTCAGCTCTCAAATACATCGCGATACCACCTGACCGGCAGAATCCCGGCACGTTTCGAATACCGTCGTTTTTTTTCTGCTGGGGAGCAGTGCCCCGACCAACACACCGGCCAACACCAGTGCTGCGCCGATCAGGAAGTTGATTGTAATCTGCTCGTTGGCCAACACCGCTGCAACGATAACAGTTACCAGGGGGATGAGCACAAAGCCATAGGAAGTTCCCGAAGCGCTCCAATTATTCAATACCCGAAGGTAAAACATAAAGGCGATCACGGTCACGAAAACGACCAAATAGCCGAATGCCGCCCATGTGCTGAACTGGGAGGGAATTACCCATGCCTCTCCCGTCGCCAGCGAGACAATTCCCAGGATCATGGCGCCGACGGTCATGGCAATTGCGTTGGTCATGATCGGGGGATTGGAAGGAAAGCGTTTGATCACTATTCCGCTCTGGGCCAGGAAGCCCGTTCCAAGAAGGATCGCGCCAACGTGCGGCAGGGAAATATCGGTTGAAGCAGCGCCGCCCAGGGCAATGACGATCCCGGCGACAGCGATCAACGAGCCGAGCAGACCGCGGCCGGAGAAGGGCTCCACCCCCTGGAAGACAGAGAGTAGGACGGTTATCAGAGGCACCATCGCCATGAGAGTCGACGTCAGGCTGGCCGGTGTTTCCACCATCCCCCAACCCATGAGAACCATTGAAATCCCCACACCCAGGGTGCCATACAGCATTGCTCCGATTAATGCGCGGCCTTTTGGCACACGCAAGCCCTTAAAGAGCGCCAGCACCCAGAATATGGCCGCCCCCAACCCAAAGCGAGTTAACGCCAGCCAAAAAGGCGCCAGTTCTGCGTAGCCGATGCGTACGGCAACCGGGCCGCCGCCGATCAGAATGACGAAGGCCGCAAAGAATGCCAGGATGTTGCGATCCGGTAATGCCGAGGATGAGGGTGCCCGAGTTGCCATGGTATCTCCTTCATTGCATGGTTTGTGGATATTAACTTAACCCATAACCAGTAGAGTTAGTTTCAATTGGAAGGGAGGGGTATAATTTCGCGCGCACTTAATTTTCAAAAGACCACTTTCATAAGCGCTCGCTCGACATCTCCGGCGGCGAGACGCCGCCTGGAGCAAGGCCAATTGTTTTTCTTCTGGAAGAAGTCTAATGGAGTAACCTTTTGACCCTTCAAACTCGCCCGGTTGGCTATTGGGGCCTGATCAAGGCAAACGCGAATTTCCGCAATCTGTGGTTCGGGCAGATCATCAGCCTGATGGGGGACTGGTTCAACCTGATCGCCACGGCCATCCTGACGGCGAAGCTGACCAACTCCGGGCTGGCGGTCGGTGCGCTGTTCGTCATCCGCGCGCTGGCCCAGTTCGTGACCAGTCCGTTCGGGGGCGTGCTGGCCGACCGCTTCAACCGCAAATGGATCCTGATCTGGTCGGACGTCTTGCGGGCCTTCATCGTGCTGGGCTTTTTGCTGGTCAGGGATGCCAGCCAGGTCTGGCTGCTCTACACGCTGACCGCCCTGCAGCTGGGCATCAGCGGCATCTTCTTCCCGACCAAGGATGCCATCCTCCCGGATGTGGTCGCGGAGGAGCAGATTGGCACCGCCAACGCGCTGACGGCCTCCACCTGGTCGACCATGCTGGCGCTGGGCGCGTTCCTGGGCGGGCAGGTGGCGGGGATGTGGGGCATCGCCCCCGCTATCGTGCTGGACGCTTTCTCCTACCTGCTGTCTGCCTTTTTCATCGGACGCATGGCCTACACCCAGACCACCGCTCCGGTTGAGACGGCCCTCACGCCTGCGATCATCTTCCAGCAATATTTCCAGGGACTGGGCTATCTTTCCAGACACAGGCACATTTTCATCATCGCCGTCCAGAAGGCCTCGCTGATGCTGGGGGTATCGGGTTTCAACGAAGTCCTGCAGGTGGAACTCTCCAGCAAAGTCTTTGTAGTGGGGGAAGGCGGCAGCACCAGCCTGGGCTGGCTGTATGCCATTGTCGGCGTCGGGACCGGGGTCAGCCCGATCATCGCGCGCTGGGTAACCGGCGACCGCGAGCGTGCGCTGCGCTATGCCATCCTGGCCGGGTACGGTATCACGCTGGTGGGGTTGGCGTTGATGTACCCGATCAGCAGCCTGGGATTGGTGCTGACCGGCGCCTTCTTCCGTGGATTCGGGATCGCCATCATCTGGGTCTTCTCCACCACCCTGCTGCTCAAGAAACTGCCCAACCAGGTGCGCGGACGCGTGTTCGGGACGGAGTTCGCCCTGTTGACGCTGTGCGGCGCGATCGGTTCGGGCCTGGGCGGCTGGCTGCTGGATGCCTTCAATTTCAGTTTGCAAAACCTGATCTTATTGATGGGCGCGCTCATGCTGACGTTTGGGGTCAACTGGTTCGTCAACGGCGTGTGGGGTATTAAGAAAGTGACAGTTCCGGCTCAGGCAGAGTAGAGCGGGGTCCGGCGCGGACCGCTGCGCTTGTCCCCGGCTAAGGGGAGCGAAAAAGAATCAAGCAATGGAAATTTTGGAGATATTTGCAGGGGCGTATCAAGAATCCGTGATAATATAGACAAGCTATGTCTGAATATTACGATCAAAGATATCATGGCAATGAATATTTCTGGGGGAAACAACCTTCTTCAACAGCGCGCATCTTCCTACAGAAATTTCCACCATATGAAGGCCAGACTCTTATAGACATTGGGTGTGGTGAAGGAAGGGATTCAATCTTCTTCGCGCGCAACGGCTATCAAGTCACAGGCTTCGATTTTTCCGCTGAAGGCGTAAAGAAGTCAACTGTATGGGCTGGTGAACTTAATTTGTCGATCGATTTCTTCCAAGCGGATATCAATGAATACCGGCTCGAAAAATCTTACGATGTCGTGTTCGCGTCGGGAGCGTTGCACTATATCCCGAAAAATTCGAGAAAAGAAATTATTTCGAACTATAAGGGTTTCACCAATCCCGGCGGGGTTCACGCCTTCATGGTTCCGATTTACAAGCCTTTTATTCCTAAAAATCCGCAAGACGATCCATTGGAACAAGACTGGATTTCGGGTGAAATCCTGACCCATTATCACGATTGGAAAATAGAGTTTTTTACCGAGGAGATCCAGGATGACGGTCAATCTGGTTACAAATGGGCTTTCAACCGGCTGATCGCCAGGGAACCTTCCAGGCTGGTGTAGTCAAGCAGTTTAAAGGAGGCCAGCATGTCAGATCCAGTCTCGCTCATCATCCGTTTTAAAGTAAAGAAAGGCAAATTCGACGATTTTAGAAAACACTATAAAAATAGTATCCCGCCGGTAGAGGCTGGCAAGCCAGGCACCTTAGTCCAGCTCGCCTACGAAAACGAGGACGCAACAGAGGTTTCTGTCCTGCGTCTTTTCTCCAGCGCGGATGCCATGGAAGCCCACTTGCAGGGGAGCGGCGAACGTTCAAAAAAAACGTACGAGTACGTTACACCCATTAGCATTGAAATCCTTGGCAGGCCTAACGCATCTATAATCGAAAGGATGAAGAAGACTGCGGGATCGGGAGTCGCCCTGAGCGTCAACCTTCATTACATTGGTGGTTTCATACGATAGGAGCGGCGTTCGGGCAATCATAATCAACGCCAAATTCACGAAAGGAGCAAGTTGTGTCGGTAAAAGCACAAGCATCAGGGGTTGTAGATCATTCAGTTGCCAAGGTGTTCCAGTTCCATGCTGTTGAACACGTCCGCAACCACACTCGCTGGGATCCGAACATACAATTGGAGGATTTGACCGATGGCCCGATGGGCGTTGGGAAAATGATTAAAAGGATCAACACGCGCAGCGGAAAACCCGTAGAAGGGACGATGGAGGTCACAGAGTTTGAGCCGAATAATGCAGTCACGATGCTCATTCACGATGGTCCTGTCAAATTGATCGCGCGGGCTACCTATGAAGCTGTTAGCGAGGATCGAACGCGGCTCACCATGAAGGTTGAATTCCCCGATATGGAGGAGATGGATACGGATATGCTGGAAAGCGCGATGCAGACGAGTATCCGTAATATTGATCAACTTCTCAAGACCAATATTTAAAGATGACAGAACAAAATTTACCAGAAAACCTTAAGCGTTTCTATAAGGTGAACACCGTGAACGAAATGTGGGCCAAGATGCTAACGCAGGGAAATGTCCGTATACGCAGATACCGTCCGATTTATGGTCGGCTTCCCTCAAATCCGCGCTGTGTAAACTGTCATAGGCCTTTTGCCGGGATCGGCGGCGCACTACTGAGAGTATTACAGGGAGTTCACAGATCAGATAAAAATCCTCGTTATTGCGCTGCCTGTCATTCTTTTACATCCCAATTCCCGGGCGGAGCGGAGATCGAATTGTCCATGTTGTTTGTGGACGTGCGCGGCTCGACTACCATCGCGGAAACAATGGACGCGCCTGAGTTCAGTCGTTTGATGAACCGTTTCTACGAGGCCGCGATCAACGTTCTGGTCCGGGCTGACGCTTTTGTGGATAAACTGGTTGGCGATGAAGTCACAGCCCTCTTCATTCCGGGTTACGCGGGAGAAGAACATGCTCGCAAAGCGGTCAATGCCGGGAGTGATTTGCTGCGCGTGACGGGGCATGGAACCCCGGAAGGTCCCTGGGTGCCGGTAGGGGTTGGGGTGCATACCGGTAAAGCCTGGGTGGGATCCATTGTTGGGGCAAGCGGCCAAGGGGCCGACTTCACGGCCCTGGGCGATAATGTAAATGTTGCGGCGCGACTCGCTTCCAACGCGGGAGCTGGCGAGGTGCTGATCAGTGAGGCGGCAGTTGCAGCGTCTGGAATGAATTTGGAAGAGTTGGATCGTCGTCAGCTTGAACTGAAGGGGAAAAGCGAACCGATCAGCGTTCGCGTGTTGCGCGTATCATAAATAAAGCGTTGCGATAAACTAAACTCTGGAATCAGAATTCGGAGATGGTCCCGTTGGCCAGCATCTCGGCTTCGTTCTGGAAGATGGCCATGGCGGTGTTCATCCTTTTGAATCCAAGTTTGGCATAGAAACCTTCCACCCCCGGGCTGGCATACAGGATGATTTTCCTGTGGCCCTCAGAGAGTTTGACCAGCTTTTGCACGATCTCTTTCCCCAGGCCAAGACCCTGATACTCCGGATGGACCGCGACATCACACAGATACGAAGTGTCCTTCCCATCTGCCAGGCCCCTGCCGGCGCCGACCAGAATGTTTTCTTGATAGACGGAGCATTTGTATTTGCTGTTGGAATAGACAAGCTTCAAGTGATCCGGTACTTGGTGCCCAGCGGGGTGATTCGGTACAGCTCAGATAACCCTTTCCAGTTGATCTGGTTCTGGTCAAAAGACCATATAAACTCCATAATAAATTTCCTTTTCTCAAGAAAACAAATTTGGAATTGATGATTACGCCTTTATTATAAGGCGCGCTGATGCTGGCGTTTGGGATCAACTGGTTTGTGAATGGAGCCTGGGACGTGAAGAAAGTGGTCACTCCGGTAGCCGGAGATTAGGGCAGTTAGATCAAGCGCACGTTCTTAGCAGCTTTGTCAGCTGGCAATATTCTCAGCAGTTGCAATCTTATCCTTGAGAATCTTAGATAAGCTGTCCGGAAGAGTTTGTTCCTCTGCACTCATTCGATTTGCCAGCGACCATTCGATCAGGCAGCGAGCAACGGGTTCGCGGTCGGATGCGCGTTCGATCTGGACATACCAAATGCCCCCAGCAGGTTTCAATTCCACCAATTGAGTAACCACGTTCAGCTTCTCACCCCAGGAAGCAGAAGATTGATACTGGATCTGAACTCTTTTGTTCGCAACAATCAAGCCCTGGGTCTTGAAAGAGGCTGGTGACCAGCCCACAGCAGCCAATGCCTGCGCAGCGGCCTCCTCGGCAAAGGCGACATAATTTGCGTTATTTACATGCCCTTGCGAATCCAGATCCCGCCATTCGACATTCCTTTGAATGAGGAAAGCCGAATCGGGTCGCAATTGGAATTTTGGAATTTTC
>JBAVJG010000565.1:0-9996 GCA_049687655.1 Anaerolineales bacterium
TCTTCTTCGCGGCCGGTGAAGAGCGCGTTGCGCGGGAAGGGGAGGTAGGAGCCGGGAGGCAGACCTTTGGAAACATCGGCTTTGATCTTACCTGCGGGTGCGCCGGGTGCAATTCCTTTGATACCGCAATACAAGCGATAAAGTGCATCTTCATCATCTAAACCAGTGCGGAAATCCACCCAGGTCAGGCGTCTTAGAAACCTTGGAAGTTTTAGAGATTTACTATCTGGTGCTCCAGGTAAGAGAACTGGAATGACTCGACGAGACCTGTCTTGAACGCGGTCTTCAATAGCAGAACGCATTTCTTCATTTTCCCAGGGACTGATTTTGTTTGGCCCCACAAAGATGCCGAATGTTTTTGAATCATCTAATGCTTCCTCTATGGCTTCCTGCCAGGGATCGCCAGGAATTAAATTCCATTTGTCCAGCCAGCATTTGAGGCTGTAGGTCTCTTGCAGCTTGTGCGCAATGGCTTCTACGGATGGTTTGTCTTTACTGTTGTGGCTGAGGAATACGTCATAGTTCATGGGGTTCTCCCCGTTGGGGTAGTTAGAAATACTATAGCATAATTTCCCCCGGATGGTACAATCCTCTATCCAACCATTTCAACAGAATTAGTTTGAAAAGGAGCGAAAAATGGAAGAACTGGTTATCCTCGTCTCGCAAAAGACCGGTCTGAGCAAGGAAGTCTCTGCGGAGACGGTTAAGATCGTGGTGGATTTCATCAAGAAGAAACTGCCGGCCCCGGTGGCTGCCCAGGTGGATACGGTGCTGGGCTCCGGCTCCGCTGCGGACGCGCTGGGGAGTCTGTTTGGAAAGAAAAAATAACGTTTCTTTTTCAGAAAAAAGAGTGTCCTGGTTTCAATCGGACACTCTTTTTTTGCACTATAGTCATGCTATACTATTTCGTAAGCCACTTATGGGTTGTAGGGCGATGCACGTGAGCACGTGACGAATCAAATCACCAACTGAAACAAAGGAAATCATCTCTCTCGAAGCACATATCATGACCCTTGAGATCATTCTGGTTTTTTCCATCCTGTCCGTAGCCATCCTGCTCTTCGTGACCGAATGGGTGGGGATGGACGTGGTCGCACTGCTGGTGCTGGGGGCGCTGGCGCTGACGGGGCTGGTCACACCGGCGGAGGCGCTGTCCGGGTTCAGCAACCCGGCTGTCGTCACGGTCTGGGCCATCCTGATCCTGAGTGGGGGCTTGGCCCGTACGGGGGTGGCCAACCTGATCGGTCGGCGTCTGATGCGCCTGGCCGGGGATAGCGAAGTCCGTTTGTTAGTCATCATCATGCTGACGGTCGGCCTCCTGTCCGGTTTCATGAACACCATTGGCGTGGTGTCCCTGTTCCTGCCGGTGGTGATCGACATTTCCCGCCAAACCAAACAGCCGCCTTCCAAATTGCTGATGCCGTTGGCCTATGCCGCGCTGCTGGGCGGCTTAAATACGCTGATCGGTACGCCGCCCAACATCCTGATCAGCGAAGCGCTCAAGGAGGCCGGGCTGCGTTCGTTCCAGATGTTCGAATTCATGCCGGTCGGACTGTCGGTGCTGCTGGTGGGCACGCTCTACATGACCTTCATCGGCCGGCGTCTGTTACCCTCCCGCGACCCGGCGCGCGAATTTTCCAGAGATCGCGCCCAGGACAACAAAGACCTTTACGATTTGCACGAGCGTATGGTGCTTCTACACCTGCCCAAAAATTCGATTTTGCATGGCAAAACTCTGTCTGAAAGCCGCCTGGGTTCGGTGTTGGGATTGAATGTGGTGGCAGTCATCCGGGATGGTCACACGCAGCTTTCCCCCGAACCGGCCTTTAGTCTGCAATCGGGTGACCGCCTGTTGGTGGAGGGTCGCCTCGAGCAATTTTTAGACCTGCACAGCAAGAACCATCTCGTGATCGAAGAGCAGGGCTTCAAGGTCGAACGCCTGGTTTCAGCAGAGGTGGAACTGGTCGAGGCTCGCCTTTCCTCCGGTTCCAGCCTGATCGGGCAGACCTTGCGCCAGGTGGGCTTTCGTCACGCCTATGATGTTATCGTGCTGGCGATTCTGCGCGAAGGTGTTCCCTTCCGCACCAATCTGGAGAACATTCCCTTGCTGGGTGATGACGCCTTATTAATCCAGGGACAACGCGAGGTTCTGGACGAACTGGAAGACGATCCGGACCTGACCCTTACGCCTCCCGCCTCGCTCCCGGACTTCAAGCTGGCTGAGCGTTTAATGGTCGTTCACGTGCCCCCGGACTCTGCTCTGGTCGGAAAGTCCCTGATCGACAGTCACCTGGGCGATTCGTATGGCCTGGGCGTCTTAGGCATCCTGCGCGAAGGGGAGACCAGGTTGATGCCCTCGCCTGATGAAATCCTGGTTGCGAACGACACCTTGATGGTCAAAGGCAAACAGAGCGATTTGCTGCTGGTAGAAGGCCTGCAAAGCCTGGAGGTCGAATCCCAACCCCTGCCGGATATGGGGACATTGGAGTCGGAGGATATCGGCATGGTCGAGGCCGTCTTATCCCCGCATTCTTCGCTGGCGGGCAAAACCCTGCGCGAGTTGAACTTCCGTTTCAAGTACGGCCTGACAGTGCTGGCGGTCTGGCGTAGCGGGCGCGCCTACCGTTCCAATCTGCGGGATATGAATCTGCAGTTTGGCGATGCGTTGCTGCTATACGGTCCGCGGGATCGCTTGCGCATGTTAGGCAGCGAGCCCGATTTCCTGGTGTTGACGGAGGAAGCGCAAGTACCTCCACGGCGGGAAAAAATCCCGGTGGCTTTGTTTGTGATGGCGCTGGTATTGGTCCCGGCCATCTTTGGCTGGCTGCCAATCGCCATTTCCGCAGTCATCGGGGTCGCGCTGATGATTTTGACGCGCTGCCTGACCATGGATGAAGCCTATCGTTATATTTCGTGGAAAGCAGTCTTCTTAATTGCGGGTATGCTGCCCCTGGGCATCGCTATGGAGCGGACCGGGGCAGCGCAGTACCTGGCAAACGGCATGGTTTCCATGATTGGCGGTTTGGGGCCGATTGCAGTCATGGCTGGTTTCTTCTTACTGGCAGCCCTGGCTTCACAGGTGATGCCAAACCCGGCAGTGGCAGTTTTGCTGGCGCCCATCGCTTTGAGCACCGCCAGTGACCTTGGGATTTCACCTTACACCTTGATGATGACAGTCGCTGTCGCTGCTTCTGCCGCTTTCCTCAGCCCGGTCGGGCACGCGGCCAATGTTCTGGTCATGGGGCCCGGCGGTTATCGCTTCTCGGATTACATTAAAGTGGGATTACCGCTTACAATTGTGACCATGATCGTTGTATTGTTGGTGATGCCCTTATTCTGGCCGTTTTAGTACCGCAACCATTTTAAATTGTAGCGTTAGAATTGATTTTGTACTTCAAAAATCAGCAGAATACTCTACAGCTTAAGGTTGTTGCGGCACTAGTACAGTTGAAACGTTAGTGTTTACGACTTACATAGTTCGCAATTAGTACCGAAAATAAGGGGGACGAGCGCAGCTTGCTCACCTTGTTTTCGGGCCTCTCCCATGCTATTGCGTAAGTCCTGGTGTTAATAAAGGAATAGTCATGACGCCTCAAATCGCCCTGACCCTGGGTATTATTGTATGTACGCTGATCATCTTCGGCACCGAAAAGCTGCGCGTGGACGTGGTCGCATTGCTGGTGCTATTGACAGTTGGATTGACGGGATTGGTCGGCCCGAAGGAAGTCTTCGACGGGTTTTCCAACTCGGCGGTTGTTACTGTCTGGGCAGTCTACATCGTTTCCGGGGGATTGTTCAAAACCGGCGTAGCTGATATTCTGGGGAAATTTATATTACGGCTGGCAGGAAACAACCAGATGCGCCTGATCGCGGTCATCATGCTGACCTGCGGCCTGATGTCCGCTTTCATGAACAACGTCGGGGCGACAGCTATGTTATTACCCGCAGTAATCAGCGTGGCGAAGCAGACCAACATCCCGGCTTCGAAACTCCTGATCCCGCTTTCGTTCTCCTCTCTGATGGGAGGCAGCCTGACGCTGATCGGCACGCCTGCCAATATCCTGGCTGCCAGTATCGTAGAAAATAATGGCCTGCCCACCTTCGGCTTTTTTGATTTCACGCTGATCGGTCTGATCGTCTTTGGAACGGGCGTCCTGTACATGGTCTTCATCGGGCGTCATTTCCTGCCCATCCGGCGACCTCCCGGCACCGGCACCCCCGAGGTCAAGGGGCAGTTGCGTAATTACATCAGTGAAGTGCGCGTGCTCCCGGATGGTAATCTGGCCGGGAAAACGCTGCTCGAATCGAAACTGGGCGCGGAATATGATCTGACAGTCATCGCTCTTATGCGCGGCAAGCAGACAATCATCGAACTCGAGCGATACACGACCATTGAACAGGATGATATTCTCTTGATCGAAGGGTCAGCGGAAAACCTGTTGCGTGCCAGGAATGATCTGGGATTGGTGACGGCCAACGAGAGCAAAAGCCACGCTCAGCTGGACCAATTGAGCGAAGAAGAGATAGGCATTGTGGAAGCTACCCTGGCGCCACGCTCATCCATGGTGAATCGCAGTCTGCGCTCACTGAATTTTCGTGAACATTATGGTTTCACGGTATTGGCCGTCCGGCGACAGGGACAAATCATCACCAAACGCCTGCGCAGCATTCGCTTTAAATTTGGCGATGATTTGCTGCTTCAAGGTCCGCGAAAGCGCATGGCTGAGTTGGAGGAGAAAAACGATTTCCTGGTGCTGGAACCGCTCAAGATCCCGGAGAGCCGCCGCCGTAAAATGCCTATTGCTATTGGGCTGATGTTGATGGTGATCGGGCTGGTGATTTTTGTTGGACTGGACATTTCAATTGCCATGGTCACCGGTGCGGTAGGCATGGTGATAACGCGCTGTCTGAGCATGGATGAGGCTTATGAGAGCATTGACTGGCGCACTGTGTTCCTGGTGGCTGGCATGCTGCCGCTTGGCGCTGCCATGGAATCCACTGGTACCGCCCGTTACATCGCTGATCTGATGCTGGGCGCGATAGGTAATTGGGGGCCGATAGCTGCGTTGGGTGGGATTTATTTGCTGGCGGCCCTGATCACACAGCCTATGTCCAATGCCGCAGCGATGGTATTGGTGGTGCCAATTGCGCTGGATACGGCCATGAGTTTGGGCGCCAACCACCTGACGTTTACGCTGGCTGTGATAATCGGTGGAGTGACCAGCTTCCTGACGCCGGTCGGTCATAAGGCCAATGTGCTGGTTTTCGGGCCAGGTGGGTATAAATTCTTCGATTACGCTCGCGTTGGCGGTCTGTTGACGGTGATTCTGTTTATCGTTACCATGCTTACTTTACCGCTCATATTCCCGCTCTTTCCGTAACTACATACAACCTGTTCCGCTTCTATAAAATAGGATTTACGCGCATTGCGAAAAGATACCGAAAATAAAGGGGGCTTGCAGCGTACGCCTCCCTTATTTTCGGGCTTCCTTCATATTTTTGCGTAAGTCCTGTAAAAGTTTGTTTACCGCTAACAAAGGAAAAAGTCATGACGCCTCAAATCGCCCTGACCCTGGCTATCATCGTAGGAGCATTGATCGTCTTCGCTACCGATAAGCTGCGCGTGGACGTGGTTGCCCTGCTGGTGCTGCTGACAGTCGGACTAACGGGATTGATTGGGCCAAAGGAGGTATTTGCAGGGTTTTCCAACTCGGCGGTCATCACCGTTTGGGCTGTTTATATCGTTTCAGGCGGATTGTTCAAAACCGGTGTGGCCGACATATTAGGGAAGTTCATCCTGCGCTTATCGGGGGATAACGAGATGCGCCTGATTACGGTCATCATGCTGACCTGTGGCGTGATGTCGGCTTTTATGAATAACGTTGGAGCGACAGCCATGTTGATGCCGGCTGTAGTCAGTGTGGCCAAACAGACCAACATCCCGGTATCGAAGCTTTTGATCCCGCTCTCGTTCTCATCCCTCCTGGGTGGAAAAATGACCCTGATCGGTACGCCTGCAAACATCCTGGCTACAAGTATTGTGACTAAGTATGGCTTGCCCACTTTTGGTTTTTTTGATTTTACGCCAATCGGGATTGTAGTTCTGGGAACGGGTGTTTTATATATGGTCTTCATCGGCAGGCATTTTCTTCCAGTTCGCAGACCACCGGGCGATGACCGGGAGGCTGCCCCTGATCGCAGCTATATAACCGAAGTGCGTGTGCTGCCGGATGGACATTTAACCGGCATTTCGCTGCTGGAATCCAAATTGGGTGCTGAATACGATCTGACTGTCCTTGCGCTGGTGCGCTCGAATAAAACCATCAAACCTGTTGAACGAGACACGGTAATCCAACCTGAAGATATATTGCTGATCGAGGGTTCAACTGAGAATCTCCTGCGTGCCAGGAACGAATTGGGCCTGATGACCGCTAACGAAAGCAAACGATTGGTCAATATGGAAACGTTAGATAAGATCGAAGAAGTCGATCTTATCGAGGCCACTCTGGCGCCGCGTTCATCCATGGCAAATCGAAACCTGCGTTCCCTGAACTTTCGTGAACGCTATGGTTTTACGGTGCTGGCTATTCGGCGTCAGGGTGAGATCCTCACCAAGCGGCTGCGCAGTGTGCGCCTGCAATTTGGCGATGATTTACTGCTACAGGGACCGCGTCATCGCCTGCCCGAGTTACAGGAAAATAATGACTTCCTGGTCTTGGAACCGCTCAAGATCCCGGAGAGCCGTGTTCGTAAAATGCCTATCGCCATCAGTTTGATGTTAATGGTCATCGGGCTGGTGTTGTTTACCGGGCTTGATATTGCTATCTCAATGGTGTTAGGGGCGGTGGGGATGGTGTTGACCCGTTGTCTGAGCATGGACGAGGCCTACGAAAGCATTGACTGGCGTACTGTATTCCTTGTGGCAGGCATGTTGCCTCTCGGTACAGCCATGGAAGCCACAGGCACAGCTCGTTACATCGCGGACCTGATGTTAGGCGCAATTGGAGACCTGGGGCCTATGGCCGCATTAGCCGGTATGTACATCCTGGCTGCCATCATCACGCAGCCTATGTCCAATGCTGCGGCGATGGTTTTGGTGGTTCCAATCGCGTTGGATACCGCTCTCAGCCTGGGTGCCAACCATTTGACATTTTCCCTGGCGGTGATTATCGGTGCGGCGACCAGTTTCCTGACGCCGGTGGGGCATAAAGCCAATGTGCTGGTCTTCGGGCCGGGCGGGTATAAGTTCTTTGACTACGCTCGTGTAGGCGCGCTATTAACCGTTTTTCTATTTATTGTCACCATGATCGCTTTGCCGATCTTTTTCCCACTCTTTCCCTAGCGGTTTTGTATCCCCTTTCCTGAAAGATTTGTTGGCATACATATTTGCATCCGCCTGCTTGAAGGCCTCGCTGAGATCATCTTTGACTCCGGCAACCCCCAGTCCGATGGATACTTTGATGCGTTCATTCCTATTTTTCCCTGCAAATTTGTCAAGTTGATCCTTAATACGTGATATCACTAAACGGGATGCAACTTCATCTGCGTGAGGTAATAAAATAGCAAATTCGTCTCCACCTATGCGGGCAAAGACTTCATCGGAGCGCAGGACCTCTTTGATCGCGGTGGCAACGGTTTGAAGTATTTTATCCCCCTGGGCGTGACCATAAGTGTCATTGATTACCTTCAAATCATCTATGTCCAGCATGATGATGCTGACCTGGTACCGGCGGCCATCACGCAGCCGTTCCATTTCGGCTTCAAAGTACGTCCGGTTGTATACACCGGTCAGTGCATCGTGCATGCTGAGGTATCGCAACTCTTCCTGGATTCGTTTTTGTTCTGTAATGTTTGCCAAACCTACCAGCAAACATGCTTCCCCTTCGAAATCGACCGGTGTCACGTCAACCAGGCACCACAGGGCTTTTCCATGTTTCGTCCTAAATTCCAGCGGCTTGTTCTGGTTTTTCTCTTGTTTGTCTAGCTTATCAAGCAACTTTTTTCGCTCACGAGGATTCGAATAAAAATCCAGTCCAGTATATTTATCTAGAGCCTCCGGCTCAAGTTCGAACATATCCATTGTGGCCTGGTTCACCTTGATAAGACGCGCATCAGATTTTCTTGTAATGAAGATTGGGAACGGACTGATATCGAATAATCTTTGAAGATTTGCTTCACTACTGAGAAGGGCAGCTTCTTTGGATTTTATGTCCCTGAAAATCAATTCGTAGGGAGTTTGCAAACCTGTTTTGAGCAACGCGCGGTACAGAAGAAAATGAGATATTAATCGCAGGATATGTCCGATCAGATTCGCCTGGTCATAAACACCCAGATAAGTGGTGAACGCAAATTCTGCAGCTATCGTCAGTACGATGAAAAGAATCAATGACTGCCATACATCCTGCTCGAAATTTTTGCGTTTGATGAATAATGGAACAGAGGAGCCTGCCAGAATTGCGATGATGATGTATTCGCTGACAATCTTAAACTCCGTAAGTCCCACACCTTCCACGTAACTGGTTGGAAAATTATCTGTAAAAATCAAACCAAGTGATACTGTTCCAATCACAAAATAGGCTGCGATGACTGGCCAGGGAGATAAACGCCTGCTGAGCCAGACAGGTGCGATCAAAAGTGAAATGCTTTGGATATAGCGAGCCAGAATCCACAACTGCGTTGCCAGATTGGCATCATAACCCGGGAAAACATTCATCCCTTTAAATGCCAGGGTATGCAGGAAATCGATTGCTCCAACGAGGAGAAATGCAATGCCAATGAATAGAAAGTACCCATTTTCCATCCAGTGGCGCGTGTTCCAGGCCAGCACAAAAATACTACCCATCACGACCACAGTGAACACCTCAGTGATACTATGGAATAGCAAGTAGCTGTACAAACTGGTCAGGTATAACCCAAAGATGGCCAGTGTTATCAAAAAGAAACGATTGATTGGGATTAAATATTTTCTCATCTCAAATACAATTTGGCATTAGATTGAGTATAGCATAGGGATCCCATTTTTTGACTTCTGCATGCGATAAAATTAGGTGGATGTCAAGACAACCTCTTTTCGTTCGGATATATGCTGTAAGTCTGTTTTTTGTCTTAATGTTATCAGCTTGCCGGGCTTTCCGCGCAGGCGCGCCCGCGACTCTTTTACCTTCTCCACAGGTAACCATTGTTACCGCCGCTCCGCCGACGCTAACTCCCACTCCGACTCCAATTCCCACAACTGAAGAGTGGATATATCCATATACGATTGATGGTCTGCGCGAGCATGAGTACCAGAGTGGGGAGATTAAGGTCGGTGAGAAGCTCAACGAGACCGATGTGTACACCAGTTATCCAATTGAGTATCCATCTGACGGATTGACGATCACAGGTCTTATGCAGATTCCAAAGGTGGGAAATGACCCTTTCCCGATTATTGTCATGAATCATGGCTATTTCAACCGTTCCATCTACGCATCCGGCGATGGCACCGACCGGGCCGCTGAGTTTCTCAACCGCCATGGCTATCTGACGCTTTCGTCTGACTATCGCAGTTGGGGCGATTCCGATATCGGCTACAGTCTTTTCTACTCCGGACTCGTGATCGATGTCATCAACTTGCTTAATGCCATTCCGTCCATACCACAAGCTGACCCCGAGCGCGTCGGCATGTGGGGGCATAGTATGGGCGGCGGTGTTACCTTCAAGGTGCTTGCCGTTGATTCTGGCGTTAAGGCTGCGGTGCTGTATTCCCCTGTCAGCGCCGATGATGCCGATATCATCGACCGTTGGGGGCCGGGCTGCATTGGCGATATCGCGGCGGGGGAAAGGCTATATGGATGTAACTCGTCGGACATACTTCCGCTTGACTTGCCTCCCGGTTTGATCCAGGCATACAAAGATACCGCTCAGGATGTAGAGTTGCTACGAGAGGTCGCGGCGCTTCATTACCTGGACGATGTGTCTGCTCCCGTTCAAATTCATTTCGGCACCGCTGACGGAGAG
>JBAVJG010000566.1:0-1745 GCA_049687655.1 Anaerolineales bacterium
AAACTGCCATGATCCACAAGGATAGAGTCAATGTCCCAGCGCAAACCTTCAGGTAGGTGGCCTGTTGTTTTTCCAGTATTTGCAATTGTGATGTTTTTTCATCGGAAGGCGCACTTTCGAGCTGCTCTCTGAGTTCTGCCATGTCTTTTAATTTACGATCGGTAAGAACGCCGAAAATGAAGGCGATCAGGCCAAGTATGGCGCCGACACCAAACCCAATGCCTGTACTTGATTTCATCCACAGGGAAGTGAGACCTTGCGAATCGTGCCAGTACAACAGCAGACCGGCAATACCCGCCATCGCTCCGGCCCCCGCTGAGTTCGTACCGAACTTTTTGTGTTTTACCAGATAGTCAACGAATTTTTGCCCGGTTTCTCCAGCCCCTTTCAGAGCAGGTGTGACGGTTGTCGCCAATACCAAAGTGCTGCCAACCCAGAACACACCAGCACCAATATGAAGGAAGCGTAGGAATATTACATAGTAGTCCATTATTTCTCCTTTGGATTATCTGGGATGAATTATTGTGAGCTCAAGCTTCTTCAAGGCGTATAAACCTGAAATACCCAAAAGTCAACACAAATACGAGGCTAAACACGACGCCAAACCAACCCGCACCACTGGGTATAACGCCGCCAAGCACAGCAACCAGGTTCACGATCCCAGAGGCCAATTGCATCACGATCACAGTGGTTGCCCCCGCCTGGCGCGCCGGTAAGCTCTCCATCCCACTTACCAGGAACAACAGGACAGCGATGGCGAGATTACTCGCGCCAAGTTGTTGAATAGCATAAAGTCCGAATGGATCTAAATCCACTATTGAGGTGGCTTGCGGCGCAAATAGAAAGGCAAGGGCAGCGAGCATCAAGATGACTGCACTACCACGAAACAGATTACGAAGGTTCATTTTATGTCTCCTTAGGTTTATATGTTGGCAGGGAAAAATTAAGGTTATCCATGCCGGGTTTGAAATTTTCAGGCGGCTTGTGATCCGGGGATGATGCCCACCTGCTGCATCATCCCAAGGTTGTCATTGACCAACCAGCCCTCGGCGATCTTGCCGTTGTCCAACCTGAATATGGCGATTCCAGACATGCTGACAGTCTTGCCGGTCGCGGGAATGCCCTGCAACTCAGCTTGATGCGTACCATCAAAGGTGGTTCGGGCAGCGACCCTGTCCTCCTCAGCGACCATATCTTCGATGGTGGTGTACCCATCTGGGAAGGCGGTTGCGAACGTGGCGAACCACTGCTTCACTACTTCCAACCCAGGCGGGAGGCCGCTGCCATGCAACTCGATATTCTCAGCCAGAAATTCCTCGACAAGATCGTGCCGCTGTTCGTTTAGAACTTGCTCGATGTAACGGCGGACAATGGCTTTGTGGGTTGCAGTTGACAATAAAACTCTCCTTTCTCCTATATTTAATGGGATAAAATAGGTTTGATAGCTCTACTTTAGCGCAACTCCGTAACAGGAACGTAACCAAGCACCATATAGAAAGAGGAAAACGTTACATGGAATCCCTGACGATTCGCTTATTGGGCATTCCAGAGATTCATCTTGGTGAACAGCCTTTATCGTTTCGCACGCGCAAAGTGCTGGCATTGTTGGCCTATCTGACAGTGGAACGAGGGAGGCACAGCCGAGAGTCATTGATGGCGTTGTTTTGGCCGGAAAGCCCTTCCAATAGTGCGGCGGCTTCATTGCGGGTCACATTGTCGCGCCTGCGTCAGGGACTGGGACAAGC
>JBAVJG010000567.1:0-3772 GCA_049687655.1 Anaerolineales bacterium
TTATCGCCCATGGCCGCAATTGCGGAGGGTTTCGGGCCGATAAAAACGATCCCTTCCGCTTCGCAGGCTTCGGCGAAGTCATCCCTTTCGGCCAGGAATCCATATCCCGGGTGGATGGCATCTGCGCCGCATTTTTTGGCAATCTCGATGATTTTGTCGGCGCGCAGATAGGATTCGCGCGAGGGCGCGGGTCCCAGGAAATAGGCCTCATTGGCGTAGCGCACGTGCAGGGCCTGCCGGTCCGCTTCGGAGTAGACCGCGACTGTTTCCAGGCCTCGTTCGCGGCACGCGCGCAAAACGCGGACAGCGATCTCACCTCGGTTGGCAACTAATACTTTTTTGAACATGACACCTCTTGTTGCATGTGTCATTGCGAGGAGCGGAGCGACGAAGCAATCTCAGCATATATTGGAAAGATGAGATTGCCGCGCCACCCTTCGCCTACGGGTCTCGATACGCCCTTCAGCTTCGCTCAGGGCTACTCGACCCTGCGCTCAGGGCGGCTCGCAATGACAAAATGACAATTTACAGCGGAATATTCCCGTGCTTCTTGGCCGGGTTGGCATCGCGCTTGTTGCTCAGCATCTCCAGCGCGTTGATCAAACGCGGACGGGTCTCGCGCGGTTCGATCACATCGTCGATGTAGCCGCGCTCGGCAGCTACATACGGGTTGGCGAACTTCTCACGGTATTCTTCCACCAGTTCTGCTCTGCGTTTGACCTTATCTTTGGCTTTTTCCAGTTCCTTGCGAAAGATGATATTGACCGCGCCTTCCGGCCCCATGACGGCGATCTCGGCGCTGGGCCAGGCCAGGTTGACGTCGCCGCGGATGTGTTTGCTCGACATCACGTCGTACGCGCCACCGTAAGCCTTGCGGGTGATAACCGTCAGCTTGGGAACGGTCGCTTCGCAGAACGCATATAGCAGCTTGGCCCCGTGGCGGATGATCCCGCCGTGTTCCTGCCCGGTGCCGGGCATGAATCCGGGCACATCTTCCAGGGTCAGAATGGGGATGTTGAACGAGTCGCAGAAGCGCACGAAGCGCCCGGCCTTGTCCGACGCATTGATGTCCAGCACGCCTGCTAGGACAGCCGGCTGGTTTGCGACGATCCCGATGGAATGCCCGCCCAGGCGTGCGAAGCCGACCACAATGTTGGCAGCGTAAGCCTCGTGGATCTCGAAGAACTGACCGTTGTCTACCACCATGCGGATGACGTCTTTCATGTTGTAGGGTTTGCCAGGGTCATCAGGGATGAGGGTGTCGAGCGCCTCCTCCATGCGCAGTGGATCGTCCCCACCGGCCACAACGGGCGCATCTTCCATGTTGTTGGAGGGTAGATACCCAAATAATTTCCGGATCAGGTAGAGTGTGTCGGCTTCAGTGTCAGCCGCCACATGGCACACACCGGAGACCTCCGAGTGTACGCTTGCACCGCCCAGGTCCTCGAAGGACACCTCCTCGTGGGTGACCGACTTGACCACTTCTGGCCCGGTCACGAACATATAAGACGAACCGCGCACCATGAAAATAAAATCGGTCAGCGCCGGTGAATAGACCGCGCCGCCGGCACATGGCCCCATGATAGCTGAAATTTGCGGGATGACTCCCGAAGCCAGCGTATTGCGCAGGAAGATGTCGGCATATCCGCCCAGCGAAACCACGCCTTCCTGAATGCGCGCGCCGCCCGAGTCGTTCAGCCCGATGACAGGCGCGCCGTTCTTGAGCGCCATGTCCAGGATCTTGACGATCTTTTCGGCGTGCACTTCTCCCAGCGAACCGCCAAACACGGTGAAATCCTGTGAAAAGACGTACACCAGCCGGCCGTCGATTGTGCCCCAGCCGGTCACGACTGAATCGCTCAGAATCTTGTTCTGATCCAATCCGAAGTCGCTCGTGCGATGTTGGATAAAAGCATCGATCTCGCGGAACGACCCTTTATCGAGTAGCAGGTCAATACGCTCCCGGGCAGTCAGGCGACCCTTTTTGTGTTGGGCTTGGATGCGTTCCTCCCCGCCTCCCAGACGGGATTGGGATTTCAGGTCTCTCAGACGTTGGATTTTTGGGTTATCGGTCATGTGCCTCTCTCTTCGATAAGAAAGTTTTCGTGCCCGGAACGAACACGCAAATGGATAAGACGATCAAAAGCAGAATGGTCAGCAGCAGGGCAAAAGGCCAATTTGCGCTGGACATCTGGAACAGCAGCCGGTCGCTCCAATACCAGAGCGTGAAACCTGCTCCAACCCCAAGCAGCGCAAACCGTATCCAGGGGACAGCCTGCCACATCCCCCACAACAGCAGGATACTGGCCGCCAGCCAGATGCCCGCGCTGATAGCAATATACCAGGGACCGGGCGGCGCTGCGAACTCGAGCAGCGTCTCCCGCCACCGGATGGCAGAATACAGGCGCAGTCCACTCCACGCTGTAAGGCTTAACACCAGCCATAGCAGTATCGTTACACTGAAGGGGCGTTTCATCGCACGGGATAAGGGGGCAGGAAGCGCATGATGGCTTTACCGCCATAATAATCGATGATATCCAACCTGCCGGTGTATTGGCCGCGATATGGTTGGATTTCGAGAAAATCCGGGTTGGCAAAGATGTAATCCAGGCCCATATTGTACAGGTAATCGCTGCCCTGGCCGTTCTTGTTGGCCTGGAAATAGGGATAGCTGTTGATCAGCCCGTCCATGTTGACAATGGTACGCTCCTGGATGAAATAGCCGAGGTTGCCACCGCCTGTCATGCCTATTAAAGTTCGGGGATTGGTATGCGTTTCAACGAAGGTGACAACTTCCATATACGGCGTGTCAGCCGGTCTTGCACCGTATGGCATTTGTCTTCTGGTATTGCGCGCGAAAGAATATGCGCTGCTAATGCCCCAGAGTATGACGAGTACATAGATGGAGGCAGACGCAATAGGAATCCGCTGCAACTTTTGCGTCAGAATGTCAAGCAACAGGCAGCCAGCCAGCGTTATGAATATCATTTCACTGACCCAGTACCACTCCTTGAGGGCTGCGTAGCCGCTGATGTTGTATTGGATAATTTGCAGGAAGGAACCTCCCAGCAATGGGATCAACGCCAGGTCGTGCACAATGCGGGCAGAACGCTGGCGGTTGAGAAACAGAAGCAGACCAAGCCCGACCAGTAACAAGGATAGCATGAGAAAGTAGCGCAAATCGAAATCAATCGGGATCGTGTTCATCTCGATCCGGCTGTTCCAGTCCCCGACCAGTTTGGTGATGGGTGTCCAGGCGTTGAAGTCGCTCTCGGGGTCTATTCCGTAAAAAGATAGCGGTGAACGCGCCGATCCGCCGTACACACGGCTGAAAAATGTGCCCCACCAGCGCTTGATCTGCCCGCTGACCGGGGAAGCGGTGCCAAAAGTAAATTTACTCCACAGCATGTACAGTCCCAGTGCGCCGCCTAAGATGCCATAATAAACGCTTCCTTCGCGTAACCACTTTTCCCAGTTGGCTTTGAGGCTTTCCACAGGTGATTGTGCTTGAATATCTGGTTTTCGGCTGAAGATAGACACGCCAAGTCGGCTGATCAGAATTAATACCAGGGAAAATACTCCGTCTATGATGGGGGCTGTACGTGGAAAACTGCCATCAACAAAACCCAATTTGATAAGTGTGAGCAATATGACCAGGGTGGCCGAGTTGGAAATAATTATTGCGAGAACACTCTGTCGCAATAGGTGCCAAGTCGAATGTGCTTTCGGGTGGTCATATAAGCCAAGAAAATAAAGTATAGGGATTTTAAGT
>JBAVJG010000568.1:0-11272 GCA_049687655.1 Anaerolineales bacterium
CTCGACAGGTGTAGATAACAAGTTTTGCGATCATAGCCTAACTATACTACTTATCACTTCATTTTGACCACTACCGAATTTTATATACTAAACATCTTGCAATATATTGTTTTAGTCCTGCATAAGGTATTTTCACTGTCGGAGGAAGTGCCTTAATAGGATTCGGCGATAGAGGCTATGATGAAGAAGTTTATTCTTGAAGATGTTTTTACAGAGTACTGCGCAAATATCCGAACCAGAATCCCGGTTTTTGAAGGAATTCGTTAGATTCGAGTTCGGTTAAATATGCAAGAAGCAGTAGGAATTGATTTGTTTATTGGGCAAGTGCCCGAGGAGAACACCTTGTATGTTATCAAGAATTCAAAATAGATTATTTGGAGCAAAGAAAAATAAAAATGTAAACGATAAGAAATTTGGCATGTTCGCCGGGGTGTTCACACCCACTGTCCTCACCATTTTAGGGGCAATCATGTACTTGCGCACCGGTTGGGTTGTGGGGAACGCCGGACTGGGGGGTGCGATTATCATTATCTTACTGGCGCACGTAATCACGGTGGCCACGGGATTGGCCGTCTCATCAGTAGTGACAAATACACGCGTAGGCGCTGGCGGTGCATTTGCGATCATATCCCAGTCACTGGGACTAGAGGTAGGTGGTAGCGTAGGGATCCCGCTGTTCTTAGCCCAGGGGATTTCAATCGCACTCTATGTCCTGGCTTTCACAGAATCGTGGTTGCGAATTTTCCCCAATCACCCAGAAGTATTGGTAGCAATTCTCACCTTTGCAGCGGTCTTTGCCATTGTGTATATTAGTGCCCAGTTCGCTTCTAAAACTCAATTTCTTATTTTAGGTCTTGTAGGATTATCCTTATTCTCCGTTTTCCTAGCCAGCTTTCCCATATTGGGACAGACGGGGTTTACGGAAACACCTGTGTTTATTGGTGAGTTCAAAGATGCTGATTTCTGGGAGACATTTTCTGTCTTCTTCCCCGCTGTAACCGGGATCATGGTAGGCATCAGCATGAGCGGCTCCTTACGTAAGCCGCGAGAAGATATTCCAACTGGCACCATGAGTGCCATAGGACTGACACTTCTGGTTTACCTGGCACTCACATACTGGCTGTCGCGTATCGCATCTCCGGAAGAATTAATAACAAATACAACATTGATGGTGGATAAAGCTTTATGGGATTGGTCAATTTTGGCGGGGATGCTGGGGGCGACATTTTCCTCGGCTTTAGGCTCATTGGTTGCCGCTCCTCGAGTGATGCGGGCGTTAGCTCTGCACAATATCATCCCCTTCAGCGATTACTTTTCTAAAGTGTCGGATGACGGTGAACCGCGCCAGGCGATGTTCTTTGCCGGAGGTATAGGTTTTATCGCTTTATTAGCAGCGCTGGCCGGCGGCGGCTTAGATGCAATTGCTGGCATCATCACCATGTTTTTCCTGATTACATACGGTATGCTGAATGTCGTCGTACTCATTGAGCAAACATTAAACACGATTAGCTTCCGCCCTACTATTAGTGTACCGCGCGTTGTGCCCTTTATTGGAATGCTGGGCTGTACCTTTGTGATGTTCCTTGTCAATCCAGGTTTTAGCCTGGTGGCGATTGTCCTGGTACTGGGGATTTACGTGTATTTAGCGCGCCGCCATCTGGCTACTCTTGACAGTGATGTTCGTAGTGGCTTATTTGAATCAATCGCAGAGTGGGCAGTAAAGCGAACGCGTGAGATGCAAGCAGCGCCAGAACGTACATGGAAGCCCGTTATCTTAGTACCTGTTCGATCAGCCGACACATTATCCGGTAGCTATCTTTTTTTGCGGGCAATGGCAGCACCCAAAGGTACGGTACAGGCTTTGGGCATTTATCCGCAAGATGAAGGGTATAAACTGGAAGGATTAGAGTTATTAACAAAAGCATTTCGTGATGACGGGATTTATGCTCAGGCAACATTGCTTGAGGAAGATGATTTTGTCAATGGGATACGAGTAACAACGCAAGTGCTGCGGAATACCTTTTATCGTCCGAATATCCTATTTTTACATTTACGCCCAAAAAGTGACCTGGATGAGTTGCAACAATTGATAGACGAAACGGCAGCATACCAGATGGGAATCGCGTTATTGGCCCGGCACCCAATTGTCGAATTAGGTCGTGAGCAGCTCATCAATGTTTGGGTGTCAGACCAGGGCCCGGATTGGAAGCATGAACTGTATGAGAGCAATCTGGATCTGGCACTCTTACTGGCCTATCAGTTGGCACAGAACTGGCAGGGCCGTATCACGCTTTGCATGGCTGTCCCGGATGATGAAACCAAAGAAAAGGCCAGCAAGTTTTTGACTAGATTGGTCAGCCTGGCAAGATTACCCAAAGATACTGAAATTGTGATATCCATCCTGCCCTTCAAAGATGCTGTAGCCCAGGCTCCGCGCGCAGACCTAGATATTTTTGGCTTATCCAGGGAACCTGATATGCAATTCGTGCAAAACCTGACCAAACTGGTAAATGGTTCCTGTGTCTTTGTACGCGACTCCGGTGACGAAAGTGCGTTAGCATAAAAGTATACAGAATGGGGGAATCCAAAAACGAAAAGATGACAGGACAATAACTTTAAAGCAATAACTTCACAAATAAGGGAAAACCCTTGACAAAATTAAATATACATTGTATATTTACACTGTAAATTAAACAAGGAGATGTGATGTCCCCTCGACCGAAACTAACCGATCAACACCCGGATTTAGAGTCAGCCATTAAAGAAACTGCCTGGAATCAGATCGCAGAAAAAGGCGCCCCGGCCCTCAGTCTGCGCGCCATTGCCCGTGAGTTGGGCATCACCGCCCCGGCCATCTACAATTACTTTCCGCGTCGTGATGACCTGGTGACTGCCCTGATTGTGGAAGCGTTCACCTCGCTGGGCGAATTGCAAAAAGACTCGCTGAAAAACCTGCCCGAAGATGATCTTTCAGCGCGTCTGACCACCCTCGGGCTTGCTTACCGCGACTGGGCCATCACTTATCCCCAGCGTTACCAGCTCATCTTCGGGACGCCGATCCCCGCTTATGAAGCGCCTACCGAAATTACCACCCCGGCCGCAGCCTGGTCGCTGGTGCCATTGATCGAGACGATCCAGGCTATTTTCACGGCGGGCAGGCTGCGGGTAGATCGATCCGCTGAGATGACGCCGGGGTTGAAGTCTATGCTCGATGCCTGGAGTCAGTTCACAGGCGGTAAGGATCCCGAAGTCCTGTATACGGCGCTCGTCATCTGGAGCCGGGTGCATGGATTGGTCTCAATGGAGATTGGGAACCAGATGCCTTCTTTTATCGCAGATCCTGGTGAGATTTACCGCCGGGAAATCAAAATTATCGAAAAGCAGTTTATAGGAGCAGAAAATGTCTGAACTACATGTTGTTTTGGGAACCGGCGCTATCGGGCGTGCTACAGCTGAGGAACTCATCAAGCGCGGGAGGACCGTCCGTATGGTAAACCGCTCGGGCAAATTGAAGGAGGCCCCCGCCGGGGTGGAAGTGGTGGCGGCCAATCTGTACGACCCGGCCAAAGTCCGGGAAGTGACGCGTGGGGCGCAGGTGGTTTACCAGGCCTCCCAGCCAAACTACGCCGAGTGGCCTGAGAAATTCCCACCGTTACAGCAAGCCATCATCGACGGGCTGACCGGCAGCGGCGCGAAGCTGATCATTGTAGAAAATTTATATATGTATGGCGGGATGAATAGCACGCCTATGCGTGAAGATATGCCGCATAATGCCCATACGCGCAAAGGCAAAACTCGCTCTGTTATGAGTAAAGCGGCGCTGGTCGCCCATCAAACCGGGAAAGTGCGCGTGGCCACCGCCCGCGGTTCCGATTTCTTCGGCCCATGGGGCCTGCCGTCCACGATGGGCGAGCGGGCTTTCTATCCGTTGTTAAAGGGTAAAGCCGCGCAAATGGTTGGACGATTGGACATTCCGCACACGCACACCTATGTCAAGGATTTTGGCAAAGCACTGGTCATCCTGGGCGAACGGGACGAGGCCAATGGTCAGGCCTGGCACGTGCCCAATGACATGCCGGAGATCACACAGGGTGAACTGGTCCGCATGTTCGCTGAAGAAGCGGGTGTGGAACCAAAAATGAGCGGCATAGGCAGGTTGATGATGTGGGTAGGAGGACTCTTCGTCCCTGAAGCAAAAGAGACGCTAGAGATGATGTATGAATTCGACCAGCCCTTTATCGTTGATTCAAGCAAGTTCGAGAAGGCATTCGGAATGAAAGCCACGCCGATGAGGGATGCGATTAGAGAAACAGTGGCCTGGTACAAAAGCCACCCTGATAAAGCGCGTTAGATAAAGTTCCGATTTTCGAGTATTTTTGTATTCTCCGCCACCGTGTTGGTTTTACTTACAGTGGTTGCATCAAGAGTTACATGGGTTGATTCAGCGCAGTAAACCCAGAACTTTGAATCTCTTCCTTGACCAAATCCCAATTTCCGACAAACTTGGTATAATTCCAGCCCTACGCAGTCCCGCGTTGTTTATTTTTAAACCTATATCGTATGAAAGGAGCGGGATGAGTAAGAAATACCACGTATGGACCGAAGGCTGCCAGATGAACGTGGCCGACTCGCAGCGAGTCGGCTCGTCGCTGGAGCATTTGGGCTACACCTTTACCGATCAGGCTGAAGAAGCCGATGTTATTGTTTTAAACACCTGTGTCGTGCGCCAGTCTGCCGAGGACAAGGCATTGGGACGTTTAAGTTCGCTCAAGCCGCTCAAGGAAAAGAATCCTAACCTGGTCATCAATCTGATGGGCTGCCTGGTGGGCGTGCGCGGCGCGGAGAAACTGAGTAAGAAGCTACCCATGGTGGACGTCTTCTCGCCACCCTCCGATCCCGGCCCGCTAGTGTCTTATCTTACTCAGGGCGAAGTCCACACATTAGAAACCGGAGAAACTGCCCGTCGCTACCAGATCATGGACGGCGATTTATTGCTGCCCATCAACGAACGCGGTCAATTAGTCAGCGCGCACGTGCCGGTCGTCTATGGTTGCTCGCACGCCTGCACCTTCTGCATCATTCCCTATAAACGCGGCATCGAGCGCAGCCGTCCCGTGGGCGACATCGTGGGCGAAATCCGATCGCTGGCGGCGCAGGGCGTCAAAGAAGTCACCCTGCTGGGGCAGATCGTTGACCGTTACGGCACCGACGTGCCCGATGGTCCCGATCTGGCCGCGTTGCTGCGCATCGTCCATGAGGTGGAAGGCCTCCAGCGCATCCGCTTCCTGACCTCGCACCCCAACTACTTCAGCAGAGAGTTGATGGATACCGTCGCCGAACTGCCCAAGGTCATGCCGCACATCGAAGTGCCCATCCAGGCCGGTGACGATACCGTGCTCGAAAACATGAAGCGTGGCTACACCCAGGGGGAATACCGCGACCTGGTCAGGGCAATCCGCGAGCGCATCCCGGACTGCTCCATCGCGACCGACATCATCGTCGGATTTCCCGGCGAGACGGATGAACAGTTCATGGAGACCTACCGCGTCTTAGCGGACCTCAAGCTGGATGTCGCTCATCTGGCACGCTACTCGTCCCGGGGGGGCACCGTTGCCACCCGCCGCATGGACGACAGCGTCTCTGACAAGGAAAAACGCCGCCGTTTCCACCTGCTTGAAAATTTGCAGGCAGAGATCGTCGCTGAGATCAACGCCAAACTGCTCGGCCAGCAGGTTGAAGTGTTATTCGAAGAAAAGGTAAAAGGCCGCTGGAAGGGACGCACGCCTACCAACAAACTGGTTTTCGTCGAATCGGAAGAAGATTTACGCGGAGTGATCGAACGCGTTACTGTCACGTGGACGGGACCGTGGTCCATGCAGGCCAGCTTGATGAGACAGCCTGCTGTCCTTTCGATATAAAATACCCAGAGAGTCGGGCATGCAACCCGACCGATACGATATGGTCGAGTTACAAACCTGACCTACAAAAAAGAGCCGCTCGCGCGGCTCTCTGATTTTAAGCTTTCTCCACCGTAACCGGCTGCCTGCGGAACTTATAATCCACTTTCTTCGAAAGCACCTTGCCCACCAAGGACTCAGGCACATCTACAAAAGTATGCTTGTCTTCGATGAAGATCTTGCCAATGGTATTGCCGGGAATATCGGCGTGATAGGCGATGGTGCCGACCACATCCGCCGGGCGGATGCCATCCGTGCGGCCCAGGTTCATCGAGACGCGCACCATGCCCTGCTCGTGCGAGACCTTCGCACGGTGGTCGGAGCGTTCGCTGCGGCGGCCATTGCGGCGGGACTTATGTCCGTTATCCCGGTCGAATTTGCGCGGTTTGCGCTCGGACTTCTTGACCTCGCTGAGCGGGTCGATGGGGCGTTGTTTTTCGTCCGCGCGCGCCATCTTCAGGGCGGCGGCGGCCAGTTCCAGTGGGTCGTGACCGGCTTCAGCCAGCGCGGTCACCAGTTCCAGTTCGCGCCTGTAACGTCCGCGGTTGAGCCAGACGTTCATACGTTCCAGCAGTTCGTTCTCGCGCTTCTGCTGAATATCAGTTTCGGTCGGCAGGGGCAAGTAGGTGAACTTCTGGTGCGTAAAACGCTCGATACCTGCGAGTTTGCTTTTCTCACGCGGCGAAACCAGCGTGATCGCCAGGCCGGTCTTGCCTGCACGCCCGGTGCGACCAATACGGTGCACGTAGACTTCGGTTTCATCGGGCAGGTCGTAGTTGAAGACGTGTGAAATATCATCGACATCCAGGCCGCGTGCAGCCACATCAGTGGCCACCAGCACCTTGATCTGGTTGTTGCGGAAGCGGCTCATCGTACGCTCGCGCGCATCCTGGCTCAGGTCGCCGTTGAGCATTTCGGCCGGGAAGCCGCGCAGGGTCAGCTCGTTGGCCAGTTCGCCGGTGCCCACACGGGTGCGGACGAAAATGAGCGCGCTGGTGATATCTTCGACTTCGAACAGGCGCGTCAGGGCAGCCAGCTTGTCGCGCTGGTTAACCAGGTAGCAGCGCTGCTCGATCATCTCAGCCGTGACCTGCTCCTGCTGAATGGTCACGGATTGCGGGTCACGCATGTACTTATCAGCCAAACGGCGGATCGGCGAGGGTAAGGTAGCAGAAAAGAGGGCGGTCTGACGCGTTTCCGGTGTCTGGGCCAGGATACTCTCCACGTCATCGATAAAGCCCATCTTGAGCATCTCATCTGCTTCGTCCAGCACAACGGTCTTGACAAGGCGCAGGTTGATGGCGTTGCGTTTGAGCAAATCCAGCAGTCTGCCAGGCGTTGCGACGACAACGTCTACACCTTTGTTGAGGCGTGAGATCTGGCGTCCGTAGGGCGCGCCGCCATACACAGCCAGCACGCGCGCGCCGAGATGTTTTCCGTATTCGTAGAATGCGTCGGCCACCTGCATGGCAAGTTCGCGCGTAGGAGCCAGCACCAGCGCCTGCGGGAGCTTTTGGCCGGGTTCCAGATTTTGCAAAATGGGGAGAGCGAAAGCGGCGGTCTTGCCCGTGCCGGTCTGCGCCTGACCGATCACGTCGGCGCCGGACAGCATGAGCGGGATCATGCCCGCCTGGATGGGCGTGGGCGTTGTGTAGCCACGCTCAGTGATAGCCTGCACCAAACCCGGACGCAGGCCGAATGAATCAAATTCGGTTGTCATTACAGAACTCCTGTTTATGTTTGTTTCGATGGGTCTTTCATCCGCAGAGACTTTTCAGTCCCTGCCCCTGTTGCCAGCAACAGTCGACCCATCCCATAAACACGAGGCGCAACGATTTTGGTTGCAGCGAGTCATTCTGTTTGCAACAAAAGCGCCCGACCGAAAACGTCGGGCCGCAAATTGAGACGTATACCCTGGTGGGCATATCAAAACCAGATATTTTCGCTCTTTTCAGAGCAGCACGCGAGTATACCACATATGCAAGAATTGATGTTATTGAATCGAGCTCCAATAATCGACCTTAAAGGTCTGATTCTCTGTGCACAATTACACAAAAGCATGTTCTTTTAGAGTAGTAGGAGTAAGGATCTTATTGCCATGGCGGAAACCTATCCACTTGCTCTTGCAGTATATGATTTTGTGCCAGTAGCTTTCTTTTTAATAGGCGCTATTTTTTTTGTGCGCATGGCCACACAAATTTGCGATGACCGTTGCGGGCGCCTCGCAATGGCCGGTTCGGTGCTCGTTTTTCTGGGCGGGTTCCTCAAGGCCATTTGGAAATTGCTGTTCACTCTTGGCGTGGGTGACTTTCAACTGTTGAGCGAAAGCCAATTCGTGCTGTTAGCGCCCGGATTCCTGGCCCTGCTCGTGGTTGTAATTCGGATGGCGCGCAGCGAAAGAATGGTCCGAGAAAGGAATGCCGCCGTTATGCTGGCAATGGCGGGCTGGAAAATCCCATTTTTGATCGTCATGACCCTGGCAAGCATGGGCGTGCAGGGCATCCTGACCTACATATCTTTCCGCCGCACTGCAAAACTTGCAGCATCAGGTTTCATCGTGGCTTTCCTGTGCCTGGTAGGCATGGGGGCGATGGCTTCCGGCGAGCAGACGCTAAGGATGCAATGGATCCAGCAAAGTGTCAACTCACTCGGTCAACTAGGCTTTATGATGGGGAGCATATTGCTGCACAAAAATGCGGCAAGCTCTCAAACTATGCCATAAAACTATCAATCATTCATATTTTGGCAGGCTGGTGCTCTAATCGAACAGGCCGCGCAATTGCGCGGCCTGTTCATTCAAGAGGAGAAAACTTTCACTTTACTGAGGCGGCAGGAGCACCGCGTCGATCACATGGATAACACCATTGGATGTTTCGATGTCGGTGATGATAACGTTGACACTGTCGTTCAAGATAACCTTGTCACCGTCCACTTTGATGTTGATGGACTTGCCAGCCAGAGCGGTTTCAGCGGACTGTCCGTCCAGGCCAACTACGTCGGCGGCCATAACCTTACCCGGCACTACGTGGTAGAGCAGGATGTTGGTCAGCGCAGGGATGTCAGCCAACAGACCTTCAACGGTGCCTGCGGGCAATGCGGCGAAAGCGTCATCGGTGGGGGCAAAGACCGTGAAGGGACCTTCACCTTTGAGGGTGTCGACCAGACCAGCGGCCTGAACAGCGGCCACGAGTGTGGTGAAGCGGCCATCTTCTACTGCGATGTCAACGATGTCACGCGACTCGGGCAGGATGACGGCGTCGATCACGTGAATGACACCATTGGAAGCCTCGATGTCGGTGATAATAACCTGTGCGCCATCGATCATAACCTTGCCATCTTCCACGGCGATGTCAACATACTGGCCTTGCAGAGTCAAGGCGTTGCTCAACTCGACTACATCAGCAGCCATAACCTTGCCATCTACAACATGGTAGAGCAGGATGTCGGTCAGGGCGGGGATGTCAGCCAGCAGCGCTTCAATAGTTCCTTCGGGCAGCGCAGCGAAAGCATCATCGGTGGGAGCGAACACGGTCAGGGGACCTTCGCCTTTGAGAGCGTCAACCAGGCCAGCAGCCTGGACAGCGGCCACGAGGGTGGTGAAGCGGCCATCTTCCACAGCGATGTCAACGATGTCGCGTGACTCTGGCAAGAGAACAGAGTCGATCACGTGGATTACACCATTGGAAGTTTCGATATCGGTGATGATGACTTCGGCGCCATCGATCATGACCTTGCCATCCTCAACGCTAATGTCAACATACTGGCCATTCAGCGTCAGTGCATTGCTCAGCTCAACTACGTCAGCCGCCATAACTTTGCCTTCGACGACATGGTAGAGCAGGATGTCGGTCAGAGTGGGAATATCGGATAACAGCGCTTCAACGGTGCCTGCGGGCAGCGCGGCGAAAGCGTCATCTGTGGGGGCGAAGACCGTGAAGGGACCTTCACCGCTCAAGGCACCATCCAAACCAGCAGCCTGAACAGCGGCCACCAGTGTGGTGAAGCGGCCATCTTCTACGGCAATGTCAACAATGGTCTTGGGCATTTCCGGCTCTTCCGTAGGAACAGCTGTGGGCTCCGGCATCGGCTCTGCTTCAGGGGCTGGGGCGGGGGTCGCCTGGGCGCCGCAAGCGGCTAACAGCATGGCGAGGACAACAAATACGAACGCGAACTTGATTTTCATTTCTCTGTACTCCTTTGGTTGTTTATGTTTTGTCCAGATTTTGTCTGGATTATTTACATATTTTACAGGTTTTGTCCAGATTGTCAAGGGTTTTGTCCAGTTCTCATCTAACTCTAATGTTGAGAGACCCAGGATATCTTCTTGTCCCCCAATGTAAACGGCTATACAATAACCGCATAAATTCAGACCAGGAGAGGCTCATAGATGAATCAAACCATGGAAGTATTGCTCAGCCGAAAATCTGTGCGCGCATATGAAAAACGCGCGGTCGAGCCGGACGTCAGGGCTGCCATCCTTAAAGCGACCTTACGCGCGCCGACAGCGGGCAACATGATGCTGTACTCGATCATCGATGTGACCGACCAGCGCCTCAAAGACAGATTGGCTGTCACCTGTGACAACCAGCCCTTCATCGCCCGTGCCCCAATGGTCTGGCTCTTTCTGGCAGACTACCAGCGCTGGAAAGATTACTTCGTGCATTCGAATGTGGAAAAACTGGAAAAGCCAATGCGCATCCCAAAAGAAGGTGATTTATTCCTGGCCTGCTGCGACGCCTTGATCGCGGCCCAGAATGCGGTCATCGCCGCTGAATCCTTTGGGATCGGTTCCTGCTACATCGGCGACGTTATCGAGCAATACGAAGAGCACAAAAAGTTGTTGAACTTGCCTCAATACGTTTTCCCGATCTGCATGCTGGTCTTCGGCTATCCCACCCAACAACAAATGGACAGGCAGATGACCACCCGCTTCGACGAGAAGTTCATCCTCTTCGAAAACACTTATCGCCAACTGGAGCCTACCGAATTCGACGAGATGTTCGCCGAGCGTGAGCGCCAGATGCCCAAGGGAAAAGCCATGCAAGGCATCGACAATTTCGGCCAGGCCATGTACCTGCGCAAATTCGGATCGGAGTTCTCACTCGAAATGAGTCGTTCTGCACGAGAGTGGCTGAAAGGCTGGGGCAAAGAGTGAGCATGTGATTTTGTAAAACCAGAATTATCAAGTATGATTGCCCGCAGCCTGTGCGGGCAATTTTGTTTCCCGCTGTAATATTTTGGAGTAAGTATGAAAGTACACGTAACCGTTCCTGCGACCACTGCCAACCTGGGTCCCGGCTTCGATGCGCTGGGGC
>JBAVJG010000569.1:0-2162 GCA_049687655.1 Anaerolineales bacterium
CCTCCAGCACCTACTAACAGAACTTTCATCACAAACTCCAGAATTTTCTAGAACGGAAATCTCTCGCTAAGACACACCTCCCGGAACGAACTACATCGCTTTGATTCCGTATGGAAAGCCATACTCAGCCATTCGGTCCATGAATGGAAGCGGATCGAAGGCTTCTGGCCCGAGTACACCGACGCCTTTCCAGTGTCTGTGTTCGATTAGATCCATCGCTAGCAGCGGACTGAAAGCTACCTGTGCAACAACGGCCTGGCAGCCCCAAGTCTTCATGCACTCGGCATTGTCTGCCACCTGGTACAGATATACCTGCTTCTCCTGTCCATCCTTCATCCCTTTGACCCAGGCACCGGCGCAGGTTTTGCCACTCATCTTATCGCCCAGGTAGGCCGGGTTGGGCAGGCAGGCAGCCACCACATCGCGCGGCGCTACTTTGATACCCTTGACGTCGATCGGCTCTTTATTATCCAGACCGAGCATTTTCAAGGTTTTCAACACGCTGATGAACTGGTCGCCAAGTCCGTACTTGAATGTGACGCGCTTGGCCTTTACCCAACGCGGCACCAGCAGGACTTCTTCATGCTCGACGTTGACGACCTCGATCTCACCGATCCCATCCGGGAACTCGAATACTTCCGGCTCGGAGAATGGTTCGGTCGTGAACCAGCCCCTAGCCTGCTCCCAGATTACGGGCGGATTCAGACACTCCTCGATGGTTGTCCAAATGGAAAAATTCGGCGCAAACTCGTAGCCTTCGATATCCAGGTTAGCGCCATCGCGGATACCGATCTCTTCGATTTCATCAAAAAGATGGTCCTGTGCATAGCGGGCAAACACATCCGCCACACCCGGCTCCACCCCCAGACCGACCAGCGCGAGCAACCCTTTCTCCTCCCACTGATTAGATTTCTCAAACTGGTAGTCACCCAATTTAATATGGGGTTTGTTGAAGGGATCCTCCGGATGCGGTTTGGACAGCGTCATGGCCATGTCTATATAGTTCACACCCACATTGAATGCAGCATCGAAAACCTGCTCGTTGTAGACCGGATCGACCGCATTCATAACCAGATCCACCCCATATTTGCGTGCCAGTTCTTCGACCATCTCCTGCTGGCTGGCATCAATGAACTCTACCGGGAATCGCTTCTCATCTTCCAGCTTGGCCTGTACTTCTTTAGCCCGTTCCAGATTGAAATCGGCAAGCACCATTTGCTCAACCCATGCACGTGATTTCGCCATGCGCGCGATAGCCTCTCCAACCCCACCAGCCCCGACAACTAGTACTTTCATATGTCCTTTACTCCATTAGTTTTATAACCCGCCCCCGGCAAGTTAGAATGACTTTGTGCTCGAACAAGATGTTTTTGATCTATGAATTTCACATTACTTTTTTCGATTGCAAATTTGATGTCCTGGTATTAGAAATTAGAAATAAACCTCTTTAACTATCTTCAAATGAACAAAAGTTTCTGACTGCTTCACGCCCTCTACCTTGTAGAGCTTCTCTGTTAGAAAATCCAGCAAATGCTTATGGTCCCGGCACATGACTTCAACCAGAATGTCATAACGACCACTGGTCACGACGAGATAGATAACATCGTCAAAATTGGATATCTCATCCGCAGCCGTAAGTAACCGATCTCCATCAATGCGGACTCCGATCATCGCCATGGTATTAAATCCCATCTGCAGCGGATTGCTGATGGCAACCACCTTCAAATATCCCATCTCGATAAGGCGACTATAACGCATTCGAATCATACCTGGAGAGACATCCAGTTGCGTTGCTATTTGTGAGAATGGTGTGCGCCCATCCTGTCTTAATGCATCGATAATCTGCTGGTCAACATCGTCGAGTCCCCCAATTGCAGGGTTTTTGCTTTTCATATCCATAATAATTACATTCTACAATTTGTAATCATTTCCGTCAACATATTTGTACTTTTTATGCATTCACAATACCGTTTTATTGATTATTATGCATAAAATTTTGATTTCCAACAACTTATTTTTACCAACCGACAACTTACCAAACACACAAATATCCCTTGACTGGACTTACGTAAAAATACGAAGGAAGCCCGAAAATAAGGGGGGCGTGCGCAACACGCCCCCCTTATTTTCGGTATCTTTTCGCAATGTGCGTAAGTACTTAC
>JBAVJG010000570.1:0-2098 GCA_049687655.1 Anaerolineales bacterium
TCCAGCGCCCAGTCGCGCGCATCATCACCCTTATCTTCCCACTGGTTATACGGACGGCGGTCCATGAACTGGGGCAGGAACAGGTCGTGCATGTGTTTGCGAGTGTGTTTCTGGCTCAAGAAGTTCCCGCCGGGGCCTACATTTGCGATAGACTCCAGCGCCAGTGTGTCGTCGTTCACTACGATGCCCTGCATGGTCTTGTGGATAATCGAGAAGATCTCGGCATCCATCATCATCTCAGCATAGGACCAGATGCGGCTGCCGTGCAGGAAGCCCAGCCCCAGCAGCATATCGGACATGGCGATGCTGGCCATGAAGGTCGAGAGCGAGTTCTCGATGCCTGCCTGCCAGTTCGGTTCTTTCGCGCCGGTGGCAAATGATCCCATCGAGAGCGGAATGTCGTAGAAATCGGACAGTACGTTGGTAGCCGCGCCGAACAGGAAATCCTCCGGGCCGCCGCCTGTGTAAACGCCCGTACGCGGGTCGGACGCGGTCTGTGCCGCCGCATAGAAGACCGGCGCGCCGGGGTAGGCCAGTTGCAGCAGGGCGGTGCCAGCCAGCACTTCGGCGTTGCCGACTGCCAGTGTCCCTGCCAGAGTGGCGGGGCCGGTGGTCAGGCAGGACGACATGGTCATGAACCCGGTCGGCAGGCCATATTCGGCTGCTACCAGAGCTGCATCCAGACTGCCGCCGTCGTGACCGAGTGGTGGAGCCGTACACTGCATCACAGACAGAACCGGGCGCTCGCGCAGCTTATCCTTGCCGCCAACGATCAGCGCGGCCATTTCAACTGCGGCGCGCGCTTCGGTTTCGTTATAAATCGACTCGGTCTGAACGTGTTTAGTCGAGTTCTCCCAGATGTTCTTGATTTCATGCAGGCCGCGCGTCTCAACCGGTTTGTCCTGGGCTGAGAGCGCTACCCAGTGGAAACCGACTTCCTCGGTCGCATCTGCCACACGGGCGATGTCGCCTACGTCGGACAGTTTCGACATGCGGCGTTCGCCGGTCTCTATGTCGATGATCTCCACTCCGCAGCCGTCCGTGCCCGCAAAGACGTGGTTGCCGTCCAGCGCACAATCCTGCCCCGGGTCGCGCGCGCCCAGCGAGTAGGCAGGCGGCGCTTTCTTCACGGCTTCTTCGATCAGTTCTGGCTTGGCGCGTACGATCATGGATTCGTGGTCGACGGACGCGCCGTTGGCTTCCCAGATTTCTAACGCGCGCTTTGATGGGAAGCGTATGCCGACGTTTTCAATAATATGCAGGGTGGCATCGTGGATCTTCTGCACTTCCTGCGGTGTCAAAATCTCAAGTTTGAGCTTGGGGTTGGTGATGGATTTGATGTTTTTGTTCATAGTGTTGTCCCTTCACGCGTCACGCTTCACTCATCACGTAATTGCTCATCAATATCGTGACAAGTGATACGTGACAGGTAAGCGGTGTTGCGTATCCGTTTTATCCCGCCTTCATCATCTCCATGGCCACTTTGACCGCGCCGATGGCATCTTCCGAGTAGCCGTCCGCTTCGATGCGCTGTACCCACTCACGCGTCACCGGTGCACCGCCCACCATCACCTTGACCTTCATGCCACGCCTGGTGGCCTCATCGATGACTTCCTTCTGCTTGACCATCGTGGTGGTCAACAGCGCGCTCAGGCCAACGATGTCCGCGCCTACCTCTTCGGCTTTAGCCAGGATCTCATCTGCGGCTACGTCCACACCCAGGTCGTAGACGTCGAAGCCAGACGAGGTCAGCATGGTCCCGACCAACGACTTGCCGATCTCGTGGATATCGCCTTCGACGGTGGCCAGCACGACCTTGCCCAGCATCTTGCGCTCCGTCCCGGCTTCTTTCATGGCCGGTTCGAGCACGGCGATGGCGGACTTCATGGCTTCCCCGGCCATGACCAGTTCTGGCAGGAAAGCCTGACCGCAGGCGAAGGAATCGCCGACGGTGTTGACGCCGACCACGTAGCCATTGGTGATGGCATCCAGCGGGTCGATGCCTGCATCTAATGCCTTTTGCGCCAGTTCAGCGGCGATCTCTTCCTCCCCGTCGATGATGCTCTGTGCCATTTGTTTATATAGTTCTTCCGACATA
>JBAVJG010000571.1:0-2490 GCA_049687655.1 Anaerolineales bacterium
CTTGATGGAGGCAACGGCGTTGAGCACGTCGATGGTGTAATTCGGGCTGCCGTATGCGCCGTTGGCTTCGCCTTCTGAACGGTCGTGACCGCGGTAATCGATACGATAGACAATGTATCCGGAGCGGGCGATACGGTCTACATAGGCGATATAGCGCTCGGTGGTGCGGTAGACATCAGGTGGGATGTAGCCGTGGTTGAAGACAATAGCCGGCCAGCCGCCTTCCGGCATTTCGCCGTCCGGGATGGTCAGCAGGCCGTAAATCTTCAGCCCCTCGGACTCGTACCAGGCATAGTAACGGCGATAATTGGCGCCACGCTCCAGTTCGCTCTGGACCACGATGTCACTGCCGGGGTATTCCTGCGCGCGCATGTACTGAATGCTCATCGGGTCGGGAATGGGCGTGGCGGTGGGAATTTGGGTTTCAGTTGGGGAAAGGCTGGGTGCGGGTGTACTGGTAGACGTTTCCGTATATGCAGGGAGCGTCGGTGTAGGTGTTGTTAAAGGTGAAGGGGTCGATGCTGGTAAGCAACCAGAAAGAATGATCAACGATAGTACTACTAAAGTCAGGCGTTTCATGTTTGCGCTCCGGTAATGCTTTTCTCTAAGTTAAATAAAATTATAGCCGAAGCAAATTGAAACAAGATTAAGCTGAACTTAGAACATACTTTTCGGGAGGAGAGATTCTTTCTTAGCTCATGCTTTCGAGGCAAAAAATCTAAATGGAAAAGCAGCCAGAAGGTATATCACAGCCCCACTCCAACCACCGAGGGCGAAGTTTTCGGGGAAGTACATACCTATGGCGGTCCCCAGACCGACCAGCAGAACAGCCAGAATGCCAAACTGCCACATGCCATACAGGAAAATGAAGGGCAGGTAATGCGCGCCGACCACCACAAGGAAGGCCGGGAAAAACCAGTTGGTGTTGTGAATGGTCGCGGCGGCGATGACCGGATAGCAGAAGGGGATCACAAACGCAGCTTGCATCGCCAGCATTCCAAACGGATTTTCCTTGCTGAGACTGACAGGTCTCCCCATTAGTTTGAGCAGCAAGGTCGACAATGGATAAATGAATGTACCACCCAGGATTAAAGCCCAGATAGCCATTGCGGTAGACATCCATGTGCCGATAGCTGCTGAAGCCAGCCAAATCAAGCCGGTCACAATAAAGCCTGAGAACGCGCCAAGGTGTACACTGCGGACTTCCTTTTGAGCCTCACTGATATTCATAACCTGGTTACTCCAATGCTAATCCACCGATGAATTCCCGGATAACAGAATTCCTCGGCACAACCGAATCGTCAGATACGTCATTAATTGTTTTGAACAAGGCATGAACGCGGGAGGCTCTCATGAAAGCATCCTGACGTAAAGGATCATCTTTATAGCGCTCCTTCCACTCTGAGAAACCATCAAACAGCATCGACTTATAGAGCGGCAGTTCATACGGCATGGCGCTGTTGATAATGTAATCAGCCGTGCCTGAATATGGGATGATATTCTTCATCTCAGCCGAGCGCACATAGTGCCAATGCGTGAGGGTTTGTTCATAATCGTAAGCGCGATGTGTAGCATCTCGCAGCATCCTGCGCATTAGGCGGATATCTGTCCAGCGGACGTATCTACCGTTGTTATCTTTTACTTGCATCAACGGTTCGATATACAGGTTTATCTTGTTATCGGCAATCCCGTCCGTCAGGGGTGGGTAGAGACCATATAAGCTGTCGATCAGGATGATATCGCCCTCAGCAAGCTTCATGGGAGTCTGATCCGGGTGATTCTTGCCGGTCTTGAAATCGTAGTAGGGCAACAGCACTTCTTCCCCGGCCAGCAGTTGGTGCAAATGCTGGTTGATCAATTCGATATCCAACGCCTGGGGAGTCTCAAAGTCGTAATCGCCAAATTCGTCTTTGGGGTGCAGGTCCAGATCGTAATAGTAGTTGTCCAGATTCAGCTCGACAAAACGCAAACCTTCTTGACCAAGATTATGCGCGATCTTTTGTGTGGTGGTGGTTTTTCCGGAGGAAGATGGTCCGGCGATGGTCACGAGTTTGACTTCATCCTTGCGCATCTCGATCAACTCTGATACGGATTGGATATCCCCTTCGTAGGCTGCTTCCGACTCCCTGACAATCTCCGGGAACTCCCCATTTTGCACGCGCTGATTCAACTTGACTACTGTATTGAGATTGTGCTCCACGGCCCAATCCAACACACCCCATATTTTCCTCCAGGGAATGTACTCTGTATGCAGCTCAGAACGAGATTTCTCCTTCTTCCGGCGGCGAGTGCGTTCTTCCCGGTAAAGGATATAGTGTTTCGAGACTTTTGCATGCCCGTTTTCGATCAGCACTTTCTCGACGATGTCCTGGATTTCCTCGACGGTTGGATACTGGTTGGATTTGAACTGGCTTTCCAGAATTTCTACAACCTGTTTGCTCAGGCCATCTGCGATCTTCTTATCTCTGCCCCCAACCGACACCGCGGCGC
>JBAVJG010000572.1:0-7610 GCA_049687655.1 Anaerolineales bacterium
GACGTGGGCATTGCCATCGGCGGTGGTACGGATGTAGCAATTGAATCGGCAGGCTTGATCCTGGTCAAGAGCAATCCATTAGACGTGGTCAAGATTATTGCCTTGAGTCGGGCCAGCTACCGCAAAATGATCCAGAATCTATGGTGGGCGGCTGGCTACAACATCATCGCCTTGCCACTGGCTGCGGGTGTGCTGGCACCCTGGGGAATCTTGCTCTCCCCGGCAGTTGGAGCGCTTTTAATGTCACTCAGCACAGTTATTGTGGCATTCAACGCTCAATTGCTGCGCCGAACCGCGTTATCTGTATAAACAAGGAGTATTGAAATGATGGGATTTGGTTTTCTGTCTATGTTGTTGGTGATTGTATTACCCATTGTGGGTATCGTCGCTCTGGTGGTCTGGTTGGTCAATTCCAACCGGCAGGGGAATCTATTCAGCCAGAATCCACCGTCCGAAAGACGGGAGCAGGCTGAAGGTCAAGGGACGAAGCGCACTTGTTCACATTGCGGTGCCGGTCTACAAAATGACTGGACACATTGTCCCCAGTGCGGGGCGCCAGTCGAGTCATAGTTTCTTGTTGAATACTTCAAACAAACTTTATAAATCCTTCACAATGCAGGAATATACTAAGGGTGTAATTTAGATGCAAATACTCGTTTTACAAGGAGAAAGAATGAATAAGACACTTCAAACTATTTTGATCGTATCCGCCGTTTTGGTGTTGGGCATTGGCCTGTTCCTGGGCGGGATGTTCTTCAACCGTATGCAGGGGTGGAACAATTACGGGCCGGGCGGGATGATGGACGGCTATGCTCCTGGGAACGGACAGGGTTATGGCCCTGGTGACATGATGGACGGTGATAGGCGTGGGGTTGGCCTAGGCGGGATGATGGGTGACGGCTATGGCCCAGGCAACATGATGGGCAATGGCTATGGCTATGATGGTCAGGTCAATGTTGAGCCGCTCAGCGTGGCAGAAACAGAAAAGGCTGTGGAAGAGTACCTGGCCTACTATAAAGATGATGATCTGGCAATCAAGGAAATTATGATCTTCGATAACAATTCATATGCCATCATTACCGAGAAAAGCACGGGCATTGGTGCCTTTGAATTGCTAGTTGACCCGGTAGCCAAGACCGCTTATCCGGAATATGGCCCCAACATGATGTGGAATCTGAAATACGGGATGCACAGTGGTTATGGCATGATGGGTGGTGGCGGCATGATGGACAACAATTCTCAGCCGCAAACTGCAACTGCTGAGATGACGGTTAGCGCTGAAGAGGCTGCGAAATATGCTCAAGATTATTTGGACAAATACCAACCGGGTGTTTCAGTCAGCGAAGAAATCACCCCCTTCTATGGCTACTACACCATCGACCTGGAAAAAGACGGACAGATCATCGGGATGCTGAGTGTCAACGGTTATGATGGACAGGTCTTTTATCACACATGGCATGGCGCATTTATCGAGATGAGTGAAGAGTAAGACAGGCTGGCTTTAATTACAGGTGGTGCCCCGAGACAATCGGGGCATTTTTTTAATTGCACACAATTATTGAGTTCATACTAAAAGTAAATGTATCCCATGTGGCTGTTAAGTGTCCGAAGCAATTAAGACAATTTGGGTCTAAATTTATACCCGTAAATCTGATTTATACCGCACTGGGGTGATTGTAGTAACTATTTGAGCCAAGAATGATCATGCATCAAAATCCTTTTCGCTGATAATCTTGCACACATTCCTGTATTGCATACAACAGGGTTCTCAGCGCGTTATAATTTGCCTATGGATTTTTTCGACGGACATCGCAAGCTCATCAATATCAAAACCATTCTCATCATGCAGAAAATTTGAGAAGCGCGTACTTGATCTGGATTTTACAAATATGCCCAGAAAACGACATCAGAAAAGCCAAACAAAAACAACTGTACCAATGCCTCAAAGGAAATTGCGCGAATATTCTCCGGCTGCGCAGGCCATTGCACAGCGTATGTCCATTGGTGGCGTAGATTATCTTAAGCAAAACCTTATCCGCATCATGATTGATTCTGCGAAACTTGCTGAAGAGATTGAATTCAGGGACTTATATCTGGATGGCGAAAAAGCGGCTCAAGTTACCGAGCGCTGGTTGAAAAAGTATGACAAGCGTCTGGAGGCAGCTGGAAAGAAAAGCTCGGATAAATACCATGAAGTTGCCGACGAAATGAAAGTTGAGATTATTGCAGAGCTGGCTACGCCCGCCTTTCGTAAAGAGGTGGATCAACGGCTACAAACCCTGATGGATCGGTTGATGACAGACACAGATACCAGGAAACTGGAAATAGTCATGATGCTCACTTCTGCGCTACGGATGAAAAGCATTCCTTGGGGAGTCTGCGGCTTGATCCTGGCGATTTACAATCGAACGATGCAGCGAGCCATACAAGAGTATGAGGAAGATCAGGGTGTTTTCGATGCTGTTGCAGAAGCACTAAAAGCAGAGGGGGAAGAAAAAACTGATATCTTTACCATTCTCAAACATCCCGATAAGTTGGAACAGGTTGGGAAAAAGATTTTTGAGGCTCAACCAGGCTTACGCCAGCGTGTTGAAAAACAGATCTGGGAGATGGTCGAGGCCTTCGAGCATGCATTAGTGCAGGGTCACGTGGGACTGAGCTTATTCTCTGAAGAAGAGCTGATGCTGCCCTTCCAACATATTCAAGCAAAGTTTGGCGAACCGTTCACGCAGGCGCAGCCAACTGAAGAAATGCGCGAGCACATTTTTGAGGACATTCGACAGGCTCTTAGTGAGATCATGACCCCAGAACGTTTTCGCCGTTTTCGTGAGGAAGTAGACAAAACGGCAACCAATTGGTCGCGCACACACCAGAAGTGGGGTACGGCACTCCAGTTCGAGCTTGGTTATTTAGATGGCAACCAATACGAAGAGAATAAATTTATCCTGGCCGCCTTCATCGGGCAGTTTTACCGCCTGGGTAAAGATCATAAACCAGCTACAAAAAAGAAAAAAAACGTTAAGGGTAAATTGTTGAGGCAATTGTTATGCTATGAGCAAACGCAACCGTCACCATAAGAAAACCCAGCCTATCTCCCAAGGCCCAACCCCAGACCTGAAGGTGGGCGATTGCATTCGGGTTAAACCGGGGGTTAAAGATCCTAACTATGGGTTTGATATTGGCGGCTGGCAGGGGCGAGTCACAGCAATTGAGACTTACCAACCACCCCAATTGACGATTATGTTCCAATGGGACAGCCTTTCGCTTAAGTGTATGCCGGCATCTGCCATTCGCCGCAGCGAGGAAGATGGCTTGGATTGGACGAGTATGGGATTGTATCTGGAAGAAGTCGAGAAGGCAGATCCCGCGATACGCAAGCTGATGTGGATGAGATCGTTGAAGGCCTCTCCACTGAACACAATTGGGATTACCTGGGCAAGCAGGGACGACGAATCCATAAGGTGTTACAAGATATTGACGAGGATGACGAATTGGAAGCATTTGAAACCTGGCTAGAATACCTTGAAGCACATCTCAAATTGCCGTTTGATGCGGTGGTGTCCGAATTCCAGGAACGCGGCCCTCTGCGAGTTGGCGATCTGGTGAAAGTCATTGACATCGAAGGTGTGGAAGACCTCTATGGTGTGTTGGTGAATATCAAAATCAGGGGAAGTGCGTATGTTTTTCCCTTGTGTGATCTGAAAGCGGCTAACGAAAAGTCGGCAAACTTTACGTTGACGGATGATTACGCTGTCTGGTTCGCTAACCGGTGAACATCTATTACGGGAAGTTATCGAATGGTAAAACCAGGTAGTAAAGACCGCAAAGCCAGCATCTTGATTGTCGGACTGGAACTGGATGAACTCCAGAGCTTTGTCTGGATGATGGCAGAAAGCTTTGGACTGGATCGCCGCATTGCCAACTACCTGGGCGTTCGGCCCATCGGATTGTGGCGATGGGATATTGAATGCCTGGTGGATGTGATTGACGCGGTGCTGAATGATCCCAAATATTACCCTGTCCAGGGCAATCCTGAACACCAAGCGATCGAAGCGTTGCGTGACCGTTTACAAGCAGAGAATGATGTTTTGTATGCCGAATTACGGTCAAGCACACGGAAGAAATGAATATGTCGAACCCCCGAAAAGCCACATCTGACCGTTTAGCGAACATTCGCACTTACCTTGAGAAGAAAAATAAGCCTGAGCTGGTCACTTTGCTGCTCGAACTGGTGCAAGAGATGGACGAGCCAACCCGCCAGCATTTTTGGGAGCATTTTGCTCCTCCTGGCATGGCTGCCGCCGATCTGCGTTACCCATCTGCCGAAGATTTCCTATCTGAATTGGCATCCTTTGCCGAGGAAGTTTCGGCAGGAGAATATTACGATGAAGAGGCGGCGACGTATTACAGCGAGGATAGCTACAACGAGTACGAAGATTACGATCCGGATGATCACGCGGCTATCAAGGCACTGAATGGTTTCTTTCACGAAGCTGATTCATATTTCGACGCCGGTCAGTTTGCCGTAGCCGCAGAAGCGTATGATCAACTGCTTGACTTGGCGCTGAGCGAGACCTACGAAACCTTGGGGCTTCCAACGCCACTGGGGTTTTTGGAGCAAGATGAGCGCCAGGTGGTAAGCCGATTTTTTACTGCTTTGCAGGCCAGCCGGCCTCAAGATGAGTTTTTTGATCAGGCACTGTATTTTCTGGTGCGCCATGAGAGCCAGTCCGATCTGGAGCGCTTTCTGGACCTGGTGGGGGATGCGCGCCCCGCGCTGCAAGCGCATCTGGAAGGCTGGGCAGACCGGCACATCCAGAATGGGCTGTCAAACGCCTTTTTATGGTCTGGCGCTTCAGTTGCGTTTGCTGCTGTGATTGTACGAACAAGACGAGCGGCCGGATGAGATGCGTAACTTGTGGGTGCGTTTTCGTCGTATGTATCCGGCCTGCTATACGCCATTGCTGATTCCGTCAGGCTGCCAGCGACTGGCAGGCGGTGCTCCAATATGCCCAGGAAGCCCTGGAAATTGCTCATCCACCACGCCCGTATTACTTTCGCGAAGAGTGGGAGGATCGCCCTGATCATCTTTCACTGCGCGGCTATCTGGCGCGGGCTTACTCTGCTACTGGTGATACGGCTAAGGCTTTTGGACTCTATCGTCCAGCCTTTGATGAATCGCCATGCTTTGCCACCTATGCCTAGGCTCGGCGGCTGGCCGATGCAATCTCTGCTGAAAAAAGGGCAGCATTTACATCGGAGGTTATTGATCGTCTGCGTCAGCAGGGGGAGTACCAGCGATATCTGCTGGCGCAGGTGTACCTTAGCGAGAATCAGTTCGATGATTCCTACTCGTTAGTTGCATCGTTAACCGGTTACCAGGGCATGGAAGAAAGCAAGCTGGTTGCCAAGGCTCACCTGTTGGCTGCGTTCGGTCCATCGCCCGATGAACGCATGGGGAGCAACCTGTGTGATCTGTATGCCACGATTGAACAGGGCGGAAAAGAGCCGCTGCGCTTTTTGCGTGACGCTTTGCCACAATCTCCGTTTGTCTCGCGAGAGTCTGCCATCGAACGCGTCGAGAGCATTTATCGTCGCCTGATGCAGGCTCATATTGACAACGGCCGTAAGACCTATGCCATCGGCGCTTACTACTGTGCGATGTTGGGTGAAATTGCCTTGCATGAAAGTCGGTAGACAGCTTTCAAACAATGGCATGAAAAATACATGGAAGCATATAAGCGATTCCGAGCTCTGCACGCCGAGATGGATATGAATGTGGGACCGTTACTGCATAGCCGATTTCGGTAATACATTTTTCTCGGCTTCTCAAGCAGGCAAGTGTAAATATAAAACCACCTTATTTACGTTTTTAATAATAAATGTTATTATGGTGTGACGCTATTTACCCTTTTGGATGCAACCTGATGAACCCAAATGACTTTCACAGCCCTGGAACTGGACAAGTTGTTTTAACTCAAAGCGGCTATTACGCCTTTATTCCAGAGCCATTGCCGCCCAGCCTGTCTTGGCCCATGCCGCTAATTTCCGTATTGGCTGAAGCAGAACGGGATTTGAGCCGTCTGTCCACGCTGGCTGGGGCATTTCCTTTTCCACGGTTGCTGACTCAACCTTTTATGCGCCGAGAAGCGGTGCTCTCTTCGCGCATTGAGGGAACACGCGCCACCCTGGCGGAACTCTATACTTATGAGTCGGCGCAACTGTCATTGATTGAGACAAATGATGATGTGCGTGAAGTTCACAATTACGTTACAGCCCTGGATTATGGGTTGGAACGCTTGAAGACTCTCCCCATTAGCCTTCGCTTGATCCGCGAGCTCCATGAGAAATTGATGCAAGGCGTACGCGGTGGGAATTTGACTCCCATTGAGTTCCGGCGTACCCAGAACTGGATCGGGCCGGCTGGCAGCACGATTATGACTGCCACCTATGTTCCACCTCCAGTGGATGAGATGAACCAGGGTTTAAGTGCATTGGAAAAGTTCATCCATACAGGTACGGATGTGCCTATCCTGGCGCGTGCTGCCATGATTCATTATCAGTTTGAAGCGATCCATCCATTCCTGGATGGCAATGGGCGCGTGGGACGCTTGCTTATGGCATTGCTGCTCACTGAATGGAATATCCTGCCTCAACCATTGCTTAATTTGAGCGTTTATTTCGAACACTATCGCCAGGAGTACTATGACTACCTTCTGGGCGTATCGAAGGGTGGTAACTGGGAAGCCTGGCTGCGCTTTTTCCTGCGCGGGGTCAGTGCACAATCACAGGATGGTTTAGCGCGTATGCAAAAACTGGAAGCAATTCGCACAAAATTCGAACCGATTGCGCAGTCAGATCGCAACTCGGAGCGCATGGGTGCAGTTCTAGACTTCCTGTTTGCTCGTCCCATTTTCTCTGCCAAACAATTAGCAGAAGGCGTAGGGATGCCCTTCAAAACTTCCAGGCAATATATCGAGAAGCTTGTTCAGGCCAGCATTATTCGCGAAATCACTGGTTACGCCCGCAACCAAATCTACCGAGCAGATGAAATTTTCAATGCGATAAACAGCCTTCAAGATTAGGTACTGTCTCGATGATGTACTGAAACCCTTCTTGACTTATTAGTACACTGTGAACTGGCAGATGCTTCTGCCAGTTCGATTTTTAATTGCTCAAGTAGGAGAATGAGATGCATCGAAAAGCTGCTATCTACATCCGGACCTCATCCGAAGCTCAGGGAGAAAAAGCCAGCCCTACCGAACAGGAAGTAGACTGTCGATCTCTCGCAAAAGAAAAGGGGCTAACCGTTGTCCGTGTCTATCAGGATATTGAGAAATATCGTGTCAAGAACAAACTCGTTGAACCTTCCGGTTTACGCTCAGATCGCCCTGGATTGCTGGCCATGCTTCAAGATGCATCCAAGAGTGAATTCGATGTGATCCTGGCCTGGCGCGAAGACAGACTGTATCGGGGCTTGCGATCCATGTTGCTGGTGCTAGAAACTGCCCAGCAATATAACATCACGATCCTGCTGGCGAAGAAAGAAAAAGAATCACTTCAGGGATGGAAGATTACCTCCATTTTTCCAGCAATGGACCTGGAGATAG
>JBAVJG010000573.1:0-1861 GCA_049687655.1 Anaerolineales bacterium
CCCACCACGATAGGGATGGCAATGAAGATAACACTCAAGCATAAGAACACAAATCCCATCGTGGTAGCCGCAGCAGGGTCGTTGCTGCCGAACACATCAATATTAGCGCCGGGGATGAAGCTTGCAATCACAGACGTACCCCCGATGCACAGGCCAAACAGGCCCGGGCAGCCACATAAAAGCGCAGTAGTAATCGTGGCGATAAGACCAGTGGTTTTCTTATCCATATTTGATTCTCCTTTTAGTGAGTTAGACTTGAAGTCAGTATACAGGGAAAGAAAATGGGACGCAATAGGGTCTGCGTCCCATTTTTGTTAGCTACGCAACTTCGCGCCCAATTCATTTTCCAACCTGCGGACGATTTTGTTGCGGATGGCCGCAGCTTCTTTATCAGTCAATGTCTTTTCGGCCTGGTAAGTCAGGCTATAGGCCAGAGACTTTTTGCCCTCACCAATCTGGGAACCATGATAGACGTCGAACAACTTGACGTCGGTCAGCACTTTGCCGCCAGTCTGGTAGATGAGTGCCTCAACCTGCGCCGCCGGGATGGACTCGTCCAGGATCAGAGCGATATCTTCCAGCACAGGCGGGACTGCGGGCACGGGCTGCAGCTCATATTCAGATTCTGCGGCGCGCATCGCTGCCAGGTCAAATTCGGTTACCAGGACAGGATATTCCTCGAACTCGTATTTATCCTTGACCAGCGGATGCAGTTCGCCGAACACGCCGATAGTTTTGCCGTCCACTTGCACTTCGGCGGCTTTGCCTGGGTGCAGGTAGGGAACGGAATCGGTCGGGAGATAGAAAACGTCCCTTAAATGGAAGCCCGCCAAAAGGCGTTCGACGCGGCCCTTGATGTCGTAGAAGTCCATGATGGGGCTGGTTTGCACATCCCAGGAAATTTCATCCCGTTGCCCGGTCATCGCAATGGCCAACTTGGTGGTTTCGACAGGCAGTTCGGAACCGCTGGGCTCGAAGATTGGGCCGATCTCGAACAACGCCTGTCCTTCGCGCAGACGGGCGTTGCGCTCGAGCGCATCCAGCACAGACGAGAGCAGACTGCGGCGCAAGACAGCTTTTTCAGGCGCAATCGGGTTGGCAACGCGAACGTACTCGCCGCTGACGCCCAGCCGGGCTTCTCGCTCCGGAGTGGTCATGCGATAACTGACCACTTCCTGTAAACCCAGGCCGACCAGTTGGTCGCGCAAGCGCTCTTCCCACTCATTGACCGGGTTGCCGACCTGCGGCGGGAGTTCGTCGGCCATGCGCGTCTCGGGTATGTTGTCGTAGCCGTACAGACGGGCCACTTCCTCGAGCACATCCGCCAGGCCGATTACGCCCTCACCAATGTCCATACGCAGAGGCGGGGTTTGAGCAATGACTTTCTCGCCCTCGATCTTGCACTCGAAATCGATGCGGCTCAACAAATCGGCGATTTCCTGGGCACTGAGTTCGATGCCCAGCAAGCGCCTGGCATTCTCTGGCGTGACCTCCACGATGGGATCCTCAGGCGGCAGCGGGTATTCATCGACCAGCCCTGGCGCGACCTTCCCGCCGGACCAGGCTGCCATGTACTCCAGCCCGCGCCGTACGCCCGGCTTGGCAATGGCAGGATGGACACCGCGCGAAAAGCGGAAGGAGGCTTCAGAATGCAGGTTGTGACCGTACGCCGTGCGGCGGATGTTGATGAAGTTCCAGGCCGCGCCTTCAAGCAGCACGTTGCGGGTCTTATCAGTCACTTCGGACTCAAGACCGCCCATCACGCCCGCGATCGAAAGCGAACCAGCCTCGTCACAGACCAGTACGTTGAGGGGGTTGAGCGTGCGTTTAACGTCATCGAGCGTGGTCAGTTTTTCGCCGT
>JBAVJG010000574.1:0-1693 GCA_049687655.1 Anaerolineales bacterium
AGGCCGGGCGCGGGCATGAGATCGTCCTGGTCTCCGAGGCCCTGCACGAGCAGTACATTTCCGACATTGCCCGTCAGATCGCCGAGCGCCAGAACGAACTCTCCCTGGTGCTGGTAGCCGGGCCGTCATCTTCTGGTAAGACGACATTCTCACGGCGTCTGACCGTCCAGTTGCTGGCGCGCGGCATCTCGCCCTATCCGCTTGAACTGGATCAATATTTCATCGACCGCGATAAGACCCCGCGTGATGAATACGGCAATTTCAATTTCGAAGCGATCGAGGCTCTCGACCTGCCGCTGCTGGCTGAACAGTTGCAACAGTTGGCGGCCGGGAAGAAAGTGCACATGCCGCATTACAATTTCAGGACCGGTTTGAGCGAGCCGGGCGAGACCGTCCAGTTGCAGCGCGGGCAGATCATCATCCTGGAGGGTATACACGGCCTCAACCCGCGCCTGATTCCCGAGGCACTCTCCGGGCAGGCCTTCCGCGTTTACGTATCGGCACTGACCCAGATCAACCTCGACCGCCACAACCGCGTTTCCACCACCGACACGCGCCTCATCCGCCGCATCGTGCGCGACGCCCGCGAACGAGGGTACACAGCCAACGACACCATCTCGCGCTGGGAATCCGTTCGCCGCGGTGAAAAACGTTACATCTTCCCCTACCAGGAAAATGCCGATATCATGTTCAACTCGGCACTGGTCTACGAACTGGCCGGTCTCAAAACCCTGGCCGAGCCGCTCCTGCGGCAGGTGCCGCGCAGTACCCCCGAATATATCGAATCCAAGCGTCTGCTGGCTTTCCTGGAGTGGTTCCTGCCGATAGACATCGACTTGATTCCCGAAAACTCGATTGCGCGCGAATTCCTGGGCGGATCGATACTCAAGGAATTCACGCTCTGGAAGGGAAAATCAAACTAGGATAAGGATATGCGTCGACTGACTGCCTTTATTATCGTCCTGACCAGCTTATCATTCGCCTGCCAACTGTTCACCCCCGCTTCAAACCCAAGCCCACAGCCAGTTCCTCCTGTCGTAACAGTTCCTGTTCTTGAGACATTTACGCCAATCCCTACCTTCACCACGGGGACACCGACTGTCGCCCCGCCACTGCCACCAGCCGCCAACCCTCCCGAAGCGGGTTATCTCTTGCAGGAGGAGCGCCAGATCAACGGCTATGCCATTCGCATCTGGCGAAACCCGGACGACCAGCTTGGCTTTGATTCCATCCTGCTGATCGAAGCGGCGGGACAATCGCCCATCCGCGTGGACATGTTCTCCGCCCTCAACGACCTGACTGGGACAGATGTTAATGCGGATGGCTACCCCGATATCGTGGTGGAAACCTTTTCGGGTGGCGCGCATTGTTGTTTTGGCACGCAGGTTTTCAGCCTGAGACCGAGCGGAGCGGCGCTCATCTTGCAGAAGCCCGAGTCCAATGTGGGAGGCGATTTTGAAGACCTGAATGCGGATAGCGTGGCCGAATTTATCACCTACGACGACTCGTTCGCCTATAAGTATTGTCCTTATGCAGCCGGGGTAACCGTCAAAGTCATCATGGCCTACGACCCCGGGCAGGATCGTTACCTCCCGGCCAGCCCGCGCTTTCCGGAACAATATGCAGACGAAATTGCCACCAACGAATTGCGCGCCCTGGCGGCTCCCGGCAAACTCGGCGACTGGGGGGGCAC
>JBAVJG010000575.1:0-2077 GCA_049687655.1 Anaerolineales bacterium
GGAGAGTTTGACCAGTCTGCGCTGCACGGCTTGTTCAATCGCATCTTTGATTTGGGCGTCACCATAATCTCCGTGCAACGTCATCCAGACAGAAAAGAACCATCGAATAAAGAGAACCTGGCAAGGTCCTATGAGCACTAAAAAACATTCATTGTGGTTTGAGATACTGTTATCAATCCTTATCCCAGTCCTTGGCATGGCTATTGGTGTAGGGGTCATGCAGTTGCTTGGAGTAGCCCAGACTGATTACGGAAATTTGATCGTCAATCTATTCTTTTTGATTGGTGTCATTGTTCTGGTGCGCATTTACCGATTTTCAGAAAAGGATTTGGGATTGAAAGTCATCAAAGATCAAATGCAAATGCATGTAATCTTATCTTTGACGATCTTTACACTCTACATGTTGTTCTACATTTTTGTTATCCGCATCTCGACGCTCAAGCCTTTTTCGTTAAGCACACTTTGGGGCTTGTTCACCTACCTTGTTGTTGTAATCGCTGAAGAAGTTTATTTCCGCGGCGCGTTGTATTCTTTTTTCGAGAAGCGATTTTCGGCAAAGACCGCGCTTATCGTTTCATCAATCCTGTTTGGGTTTTTCCATGCCCAACAGGGATTACGCGGCATGATCTCGAAGATGTTCACTGGCTGGCTGTGGGGAAGCGTCCGCTACTCAACCGGGATGGTCTTCCTTCTCATTATTCCAGTACACTTTACTTATAATTCAATCTGGCTGTTATTCGAGAGCAATTGGGATAACCCACCAGTCTGGGCGATATATATTCTCCCGTTAATTGAATTTGTATTTGGTCTCATATTTGTAATCATTCGTAACAGACGCTTAGAGAATGTCCGAACAGAAGCAAGGGATTGAGATTTTCAATCGTATGAAGACCAAATCAGAGCTATCACTCCCTTTGAGATCTGATCCACAAAAGTTCACGAAAGCGACGAAGGTTTTATCAAAGGTCTAATGAGAAAAAACATGTCTACATGTAAAACTATTGATACATTTCCATCATTTCTGGCTGTGTGGGAGAAGTGAGACAAGACTCTCTGGATGTACAGATCGAGGCTTGGCTCGAGAAATATATGTCCGGTTATCCAGAACTGTTGCAAAAACAATTGGACGATTACACCAGCCTGAACGAAGATTGGAGAGTGACTGCCTCTGAGCGTATTTTTCCCGCACTACCCGAGAGATTATCAGCGCCCTGAACAGCATCTACCTGCCCGTTCTGCTAGCGCTGCTCCTGCCGGTTTTGTGGGGCGGGCCTGGGGCAACCGCTGGTGGAAGGTGAGCACCCGGGTGCATTACACGCTGGTCACGCTGGCTGTCTTGGGAACTACCTGGTGGGCATATTACTGGAATTTGCTTGGGTTCCGCATGTAAGGGAAAGATCTCCGAAAATTCGTAAAAATTGCCTCTTGACATCCACATACATACATGATAGTATGTATGTGGATGTGACAAATGCGACGAACCAAAGAAGAAGCGGCAATCACCCGCGAACAACTACTCAAGATAGCACTGGCGGCCTTCAGCAAGAAAGGCTACGCAGCCACAACGCTGGAAGATATCGCCCGTGAAGCCGAAGTCACCCGTGGAGCCATCTACTGGCACTTCGGCAGCAAGGCAGAACTTTACAATACCCTGATACGTGAATACTCCAGCCGTGGCGGCGCCATCATGCAGCAGGCCGCATCCGAAGGTGGTACCCTGCTCGACATCCTGCGCAGAGTATTTGTCCGCCAACTCCAGGCTATTGAAGATAATCGTGACTTAAGAGCACTGATGGAACTATATTTATTCAAAACTGGATTAGTCCCTGAACTGGAAGAAGGCCGTCAACAACAGATTGAGTCTGGAGTTGGGTTAGTTGAAATGATAACGGGGATTATGGGACAGGGCGCTGAATTGGGGTTGCTTCGCTCAGATGTAGAACCAATAGAAATGGCCCGCGCATATCTGGCTTTCCAGAACGGCTTAACCCAATTGTGGCTGACCGCTCCCGATCAATTCTCGTTGAAAGCCAGCGCTGAATCTTTTGCAGACATCCTTATGGCAGGTCTGCAGGTT
>JBAVJG010000576.1:0-4872 GCA_049687655.1 Anaerolineales bacterium
AAAAAAGCCTCTGCAAAAGCCGCGCGTGCCAGTCTAAAAGGTCTCAAACAATTTGCAACGACCTTCCCTGTTGGCAGACCGCGTGCACATTTGTGGGAAGGAATGTATTACTGGAAGCTTGGAAAGCGTTCGAAGGCACAGGAATTTTGGAAAAAGGGTCTAGCACTGGCACAAGAAAATGAATTTGCCTATGAAGAGGCAATGTTACGTCGTGTTATTGCAACACACATGGAATATGATAACCCAGAACGAATCACCAATATCGAGCGGGCAGTTGAGTTATTTTCTTCGATAGGCGCTACGCGAGATGCGGACTTATCTGAATCCGCACTTCGCTCTTGAACCGTGCTTCGATTTATACCTTCGATGAGCACGAAACCCGCGAGAGATATCTGAAATAACTGGATGTTCGGAAGGCTATTTACCCAACAACCTCCCCACAAGCCCAGGCAGGCAACCGGGAGATTCCCCGGCCGGCGCTTGCCAGATCACTTTCCCGTCCTCAACCACAAAATCCATCTTAAGCCAGAAACTCAACACGGCCTCCTGGCTCTTCAGTCCCAACTGCTCTCCTAAAGGATGGCTGGCAACATCTTCAAGCTTGAAGTCATATTTATCGGATAAAGGCAATCCGGAAAACTTTTTTACCACGTTCGGAAGTTCGATAATCGCCTGGTAGCAGGCATCTGTTGCATCGCGCACATCCCGGTACTGCTTCATGAAGACTTCCGGTAACTGGTGTTTCATCAGATCCTCGAACAGGTTTTCCGCCATCTGCAAGCCCGGCAAAACGATGGATCCCTCATGATCGATGTCAAAGATCAATTCTTTCAAATCATCGAAGGCCTCGCCGAGCGTGCTCCAGGGGGTATGCCGTAGTTCACCGGGGACAGGCTCACTGCGATTGATCTCCATCAGGCGCGTGCGTTCAACTTTTGCCGTGGGCTTGTACTCTTTCAGCCCCCAGACATCCAGGGTAAAGTCCCCCAATGGTGGAGGAGGTGTCTTATGGTTGGCTTCTTCAGGGAAATCAAACCAGCCCCAGCTTTTCGGGTATCCTTCTACCTCGCGGCCGCAGGCGAAAGAAAAGGCATTGTGGACGAAAATATAAGGTACAAAAACCGCAGGGCGTTCCGCGATCATGACGTTCCCCAAACGTTTGACAGCCGCTGTGAACATCCAGAAAGCAACTTGTCCTTCAGAACTATAACCGATCTTGTCATAAGGAGCCGCAGGGATAATTTTTTCAATGTTGCCCACTGTCATCATGACAAAACGACTGAGCGGCACATACTCTGCCTGTCCCTGTGAGGGATCGCTAAAAACTTGTTTACAGAACTGGCGCAATTTATCAATATCCGCCTCCAGGATGAAGGCGTATAAGGTCGTTCCAATGCTTTGAAACGGGGATGGGACGGTTGTAAGGCCGCCATAATCAACGTATTTGGGAAGAGCAGGGGTTTCCATGTGAATACTCCTATCCTATAAACTACAGAGTGCTGCGTAAATATTTGAACTGCAACCCTGAACTATGAAGACGATTTGTTAGATATAAGTTCAGGAAAACATCCAAGGAGCAGTAAATACCAATCCGAAAATTGCTTAAGGCGACGTCCTCGCCGCCTTGAGCTCTAGAACCAGGGATCCTTTTCGCCAACGACCACTTCCGGATACCCGCAGATAGCGCGCGAAGCCTGCATCCCCGACATGGTGGCCGATTCGATACACCCCGCATCGAATCCCGTCCGGATCCAGTCTCCGACTAAAAAGAGGTTGTGATACCCCGACTCATCTGCGCGAAGGCGGTATTTCGTGCTCTTCGCCACCGACAAAACGTAACGCTCGCTGGGCTGGAAGTTGCCGCGCCAGTATTGCGAATCGAAGCGAGCTTCCCCACTGCCGCCCTGCGGGTCGACCAGCAAGTCCCAATTCAAGATGGGAGATTGTGGGTTTTTGGTTGCCTTGGGCCACAAATGCTGGATCTTCGTCTTGAGAAATTCAATCGCCTGTGCCTTAGCCCGCGCGGTGACCTTCTCCTGCGTATCACCTGGTTCATCCTGAATAACGCCGCACCAATACGAAACAGTCCTGAGGTCATACTCACCGGGCCAATTCTCTCGTTGGATCATTTGATCCTCGCTCCAAACTGTGCTCAACGGCTCAATATACGTGACACCCATCGCACTCGGCTTATGTTTCCAGCCCAGGCCGGTGATCAGGTCCTGGTTGACCCACAATTGAAAGGCTTGTGTCATGACTGTCTTGACATTGAAGACCATGTCCAGCCAGTTTTGATTGTGTTTGATAATGTCGTCACAAATTGCAGGCAGGCCGGCAATCGAGATGCCCAGGATAACCTTGTCGAAATCCTGACCCTTTTGTAGAACGATCGGCGTGGAGTTCAAGGGGTTGCTACTGTACTCGAAATTGATGCCCTGTGCTTGAAGTCCGTACCCGTTCTCTAATTCGTACCATAAGGGTTCCGTGGGAAAACAGGGCAATCCCTTCACCAGGATCAACGGATCGTATTCATCTACAGCCAGTTGCACCTGGGGTATGACTTCGATGCTGGTAATTTCCCTGGCGTTATGGTCTGCATTCAGGTTGGTGACCGCGTGGAAGAATTTGAACTTAACCCCGCGCCGTTTAAGCACCTGGTAGAACGGAACAAAGACCGTGTCCCCCATCCCGGCCTGCATTTTCCAGAAGATAGCGCCTTTATACGTAAAAATAATTCGCAGGATGACGTTCAAAGCAGTACCGGCGGCAAAATTGGGTTTGGTCAGGTCGCCGTTCTCATACCCGAAGACCAGGTCGTACGCAGCCTGCACAGGCGGACCGCTTTTGACGGTCGGTTCCTCACGCGCGCCATGCCTGATCAACCAATCGGAGAATTCTTCATCGTCCACACTTGTCAAGCCTTTTGTCAGCAGATCATCTTCGACAATTCCGCAAACGACTGCGGTGCCTGTGTCAAGAATAATGAAAAAGGCTCGCAGCTCATCATCGTCGATGTGCGGATCAATCACATGCTCCCAGAGCCAAACTTTGAAGTCACTCAACATGCTGCAAAGGTAGGAATGGTGCTTAGGGTCAGTGTGAAGGTCCGGAGAATTCCGTCTGGCCTGAGTCAGGTGTCGGCTTAGAGAGAGCGATTTCAAGATATAGCGGTCCTTTTCGAGCGCGGACCATTCCGCATCCAGTTCGTCCACCAGCCCATCCCACCATTCAGGGCGATCCTCATGCTTCGGTTCCGATTCTTTGGGCGGGGAGATTACATCAGGGCGATATTCCAGCACGTGCCTGAAAAATTCCCAGGCCCACTGGACAAATTCATCCGCTACATCCCAAAAGGCGGGTAATAATGTGCCGTCACCGGGTTTTGAAAAATTGGTCGGGAACGTAATCGGCCAGTCTACTTCACGATCCTTGTACCTTTCGTAGAAAACAAAATCGCTGTTTGGTTTGAAAGCATCTTCCCAGGTGGCCAGAGGCGCTTCGGGCGGACGATCCAGTTCTTCATAACATTTTCGCATCGCCCAAAAGGCGTTTTCATACAACCCGAACCACATGTGCAGGCCGTGTTCCTCATTGCGGCGTTGGCGCTGTTGGTTGCGTCCGCTGGCGCCTTTGCCACCGATACGCCAGCCCAGTTGGTAAATCGTAATATCATACTGGCTGGCAAGTTCAGGGGTATCCGTCAGGCAGAATGCAGCCGAAATGGCTCCCATCCCGCCGCCCAAAATGGCGATCTTCGTCTTGGATTTCGAGTCTGTCATTTTGCGCTCCTATATCCAGGGATCTTTCTCGCCGGGAATATCCTGTGGAACTCCGCAGATAGCCCTGGAGGCTTGCATTCCCGAAGCAGTTGCGGATTCAACATGGCCCACATTGAATCCGTTCAATAACCAATCCCCTGTCAAATAGAGATTGTCATACCCTGAACCATCCGCACGCAGCCGATATTTCGTGCTTCCAGCAACGGACTGGACATAACGCTCGCTGGGCACAAAATTTGCACGCCAGAACTGGGCGTCGAAGCGCGCCTTTCCCTGGCGGTTCCCGGGGTCGATTAAAACGTTCCACTCGAATTCAGGCTGCCCCCGACCGCCGGAGTGTATCACCTTTGGCCACATATGACCGATATGATCATTCATGAAATCCATCCCGTGGGTTTTTACGCGCTCCATCGCCTGTTTCAGTGTTTCATTGGGAATCTCGTCCATCACGCCGCAGACGTAAGTGATGTTGCCCAAATCGTAACTCGCGGGCCAGTTCTCCCGGTCCAATAACTGATCCATGTTACAGACTGTGTCGAGCGGCTCAACGTAACTTCCTATGACCGCCTGCGGATTGTATTCCCAACCCAATCCCTCTTTTAGATTTTTATCGACCCAAACTTGAAACGCCTGCGTGCGGACTGTCTTTACACAATCGGTCATATTTTGCCAGGATTTGTTCTGTTTGATGATGTCCCTACATACATATGGCAATGCGCCCAGCGAGATACCCAAAACGATCAAGTCGAAGTCTTCGCCCTTCTTAAGAGTAATGGACGCTGCTTCTAAAGGGTTGTAATCATTCTCGAAATTAATTCCCCGTTGACGTAATTGCCCACCGTTTTGAAGTTGGTTCCAAAGCGGCTCGCTGGGCCAGCAGGGTAAATCGCGAACAAGGATCAACGGATCATACTCCCCTACGGTGAGTTTCACCTGTGGAATGACCTCGATTGCTGAGATTTCCTTCGCGTCCGGACTCACGACAAGCCGGTCCACACAATGGAAGAATCTGAACTTCACCCCGCGCCTCTGCAGGACTTCATAAAACGGAGAGAAGATGGTATCTCCCATCCCCGCCTGCATTTTCCAATAC
>JBAVJG010000577.1:0-1971 GCA_049687655.1 Anaerolineales bacterium
ATCATCAACAGACTACTGCTCAACAGGAAAAATGAAATTTCTGGCCCTCGAAAAAGAAACGCCATACACAACCCCTGAGCAATTCGCACCGCATCTCGAAGCCGAAGCCATGGCCTAGATCACAAGGAAAAAACTGCCCCGTCTGCGGACGGAAAGTGTGTTACACTCAAGTAGTAAGAAACAATTGGTTTTCTGTCAAACCTTGACCGCCGACCCGCTTATAGGGTGGCGGTCATTTTATTTCCGGCTGTACCGGAGAATGGAGTAACAAAATGGATATTCGAGTTTATGTAGGAAACCTGAATAAGTCGACCACACAAGATGAAATCAATACCTTATTCGCGCAGGCCGGAACGGTCTCTTCGGTAAATTTGATCACAGACAAGGGAACCGGCATGTCGAGAGGCTTTGCCTTTGTGAACATGCCCGAACAGGCCGAAGCCGAAAAGGCGATCAGCATGTTCAACGCCTATTCCCTGGCCGATAACGAGCTCAAGGTCAATGTTGCCAAGCCGCGCGTCGAACGCTAGTAGTTCAAAAACGCACTGCAATTTAGCCCTCGTTCCATCAGGAACGGGGGTTTTTCTTTAAATTTTTCCCGTTTCTAATTTAATTATCATACGAGCGTGCTATACTAAATTCGGACACAAAACATCCAATTATCCACACGTTTGCTGTGGTGTTGTTCGAGCACTTGAAACTTTGGCGCACAGGGGGAACGCATTTTTCCAGGTACTCCCCCCAATTAATGTTTTATCAGTAAGGAGTTCAATATGGATACAAAAGCAACTGTTCAAGCCCTGATGGACGCCATCCAATCGGGCGATTTCGAAAAGGCGAAAACTCTCTTCGCTGACGATTTCAAATTCAGCGGCCCGGTTCCTGAACCGATCAGCGGCGAGGCCTGGATCGGCATGAGTGTCAGTCTGAAAAACGCTTTCCCGGACCTTGATTACCAGTTCAAAATCGAAAGCGTTGATGGGGATACCGCTAACATCTCTTCAGAATTAAAGGGCACCCACAAAGGTGACTTCGATTTGACGGCGATGGACATGGGTGTCATCCCGGCTACTGGCAAGTCATTTAAAGCAGCGCACGAGCATGGCAAAGTTTCGGTGCGTGATGGAAATATCACAGCCTGGGCGATGGAGCACACCGAAGGCGCCGGCCTGATGGCCATCCTGGGTCAGTTGGGCGTCAAGACGCCAAGCATGTAGTTTTGACCTTCTGAAAGCCAGCCCCGCCTCATGGCGGGGTATTTATTTGCTATAAACCGAATATTCTTATCAATAATATTGTCAGAATATTCTGCACGGGATAAATCATTAATGATAACCAAATGCCCAGAATGCGGATCGAGCGAAATTGTCCCCGACCTATTGGTATGTACTGATGAAACCGTTTCTAGCGGCAAGCCTGCCAATGTAAAATTAGTGGAACCGGAGCCTGCAAAAAGTCCTTCATGTGGATGGCAGGCGAGATCAAGGTCGATTTTCACGCCGCGATTTGTGGCTCGTGCGGTTACATACAATTGTACACAAGGCAATATGCCGAGGTTCTGGAAGCGCACAAAAAAGAGTATACCGCTCAATGACCATGGTCTCCCAACATCGAACTTTCCCGTAAGACATCTGGACAATGTGCGATGAAATCTATTGCACTGTCTCCCGACTATCTTCCTTGACACTACCAACCGCTATGGTAAACTAATGCCTGCATGTTGCAAAATCTAATGAAAGGAGCGCGTCTTATGTCAAACAAATCAGCTTTGGTCCTTGTTTACAATAAATCGTATGGGCGCGTTTCCGTTTAACAGCGTAACACCAGTCTTGTCACACATCTAGACTCTGCTGCCACAGGCGTCCATACCCGTGGCTTTTGATTTAACACAGCCGGGTCTTCCCCTTTGAAAATCTGCAGGCGGTAGGACAAGGCTGTCTCACCTGATACTTCCACCGGCCACGGGAATCT
>JBAVJG010000578.1:0-15799 GCA_049687655.1 Anaerolineales bacterium
TCCCAATGGGCATTTCTAATTGTCGCCATGAGACTTTCTAATTGTCGTTGACAGTCATGTCTTGCTGAATTTACAACACCATGACAAATCATCTTTGCTCGCAGGCAAACTTCATGCAATTCTGCAACGTCCCTACCCGAAAGGACGCGACATCTATGATCTCACCTGGTATCTGGGAGACAGAAATTGGCCCGATCCAAATATAAAGATGCTCAGCAGCGCTCTTGCGCAAACAGATTGGACAGGCCCAACCATTACAGTCGCTAACTGGCGCAGTATCACGTTGACTCGAATCGAATCCTTTTCTTGGGAGCAGCTTATCAGTGATGTACAGCCTTTCCTGCAAGATCAACAGGAACTTGAACTGCTCACAAAAGATAATTTGATAAAGTTGCTCCATAGCGATGGTAAATGAAGCAAGTAACTGTATTACCTTGAGTAGCATTGAGGGATGTAAACCAAAAATTGAGCATATCCAACGAAGCATTTAAGCAAAAGCGCCTGCGAAAACAGGCGCTTTTGCTACAAGTCCAAACTGGACAATTATGATATTAAAAGGAACAATCCCTTGGCAATGACCTACTCTCCCGGGCCGTCGCCAGCCAAGTACCATCGGCGCTGATGTGCTTAACTTCCGGGTTCGGGATGTTACCGGGTGTACCCACACCGCTCCTATCACCAAGGGACTATTTCACAACTTTAGTCCTGAACAATAACTGATGTCATTTGCGGAAGAGTATCAAGTTCTCCGCACCACGGGATTGAGCCCTCGACCATTAGTACAGCTTAGCTTAACACATTACTGCGCTTACACATGCTGCCTATATAGCAGGTAGTCTACCTGCGGTCTTACTCCGTTAACCGGAATACAGGGATCTAATCTTGAGGCGAGTTTCCCACTTAGATGCTTTCAGCGGTTATCTCTGCCCGACGTAGCTACCCAGCGATGCTCCTGGCGGAACAACTGGCACACCAGAGGTCAGTCCACTCCGGTCCTCTCGTACTAGGAGCAGCTCCTCTCAAATCCCTTACGCCCACAGAGGATAGAGACCGACCTGTCTCACGACGGTCTGAACCCAGCTCGCGTACCGCTTTAATGGGCGAACAGCCCAACCCTTGGGACCTTATCCAGCCCCAGGATGCGATGAGCCGACATCGAGGTGCCGAGCGAAGTCGTCGATGTGAACTCTTGGACTTCACCAGCCTGTTATCCCCGGGGTAGCTTTTATCCGGTAAGCCACGACCCTTCCACACGGTATCGTGGGATCACTAAGCCCGACTTTCGTCTCTGCTCGACGCGTTGGTCTTGCAGTCAAGCTCCCTTATGCCTTTACACTCTTTGGTTGGTTTCCATTCAACCTGAGGGAACCTTTGGGCGCCTCCGTTACCTTTTAGGAGGCGACCGCCCCAGTCAAACTGCCCACCTGACACGGTCCCCTGCCCGGATTACGGCGCAGGGTTAGGGTCTAAGCATAATTAGGGTGGTATTTCACTAACGGCTCCACCGAGGCTAGCGCCCCAGCTTCAAAGCCTCCCACCTATCCTACACAAATCATACCCAAACACAATGTCAAGCTGCAGTAAAGCTCCACGGGGTCTTTTTGTCCTTCTGCGGGTAGGCCGCATCTTCACAGCCATTTCAATTTCACCGGGTCCCTCGTTGAGACACCACTCCAGTTGTTACACGGTTCGTGCGGGTCGGAACTTACCCGACAAGGAATTTCGCTACCTTAGGACCGTTATAGTTACGGCCGCCGTTCACCGGGGCTTCAGTTCAAAGCTTCGCTTACGCTAACCTCTCCCTTTAACCTTCCGGCACTGGGCACGTGTCAGCCCCTATACATCGTCTTACGACTTAGCAGAGACCTGTGGTTTTGTTAACCAGTCACTAGAGCCATTTCACTGCGGCCTTCCGGCGCTTTGGATAAATCCGGACGCTAGAAGGCACCCCTTCTTCCGAAGTTACGGGGTCAAATTGCCGAGTTCCTTAACGAGGGTTCTCCCGATCGCCTTGGTGCATTTACACCCATCTACCAGTGTCGGTTTGCGGTACGGGCACTCAGAATTCAACGCTTAGAGGCTTTTCTTGGCAGCAAGGCTCAACCACTTATGCCTTAGAGGCTCGCTCTTGCCTCAGCTCAACCGGCGGATTTTCCTACCAGTCTCAACACCTTAGCAGATCGCACCCGAATCCAATAACGGGCTGGCCTACCTCGCTGCGTCCCCCCATCGCTCCTTCTGAGTGGTTCCGGAATGTTGACCGGATGTCCATCGCCTACGCCTCTCGGCCTCGGCTAAGGACCCGACTAACCCGACGCGGAATAACCTGGCGTCGGAAACCTTAGATTTACGGCGAACACGGTTCTCACGTGTTTATACGCTACTCATGCCTGCATTCTCACTTCCGCCCGCTCCAGCCGCCCTTTCGATCGACCTTCACCGCTGACGGAACGCTCCCCTACCGCCCTGCACACCCGTAGGTGGACAAGGCCCATGGCTTCGGTACTATGCTTAGCCCCGTTAAATTTTCCGCGCAAGGTCACTAGACCAGTAAGCTGTTACGCACTTTTTAAAGGGTGGCTGCTTCTAAGCCAACCTCCTGGTTGTTCCAGTAACCTCACCTCGTTTCCCACTTAGCATAGATTTGAGGACCTTAGCCGATGATCTGGGCTCTTTCCCTCTCGACTACGAAACTCAGCTCCCGTAGTCCGACTGCCATATTCTGGAGTATCGGCATTCGGAGTTTGATTGGGTTCGGTAAGCGGTAAGCCCCCTAGCCCATTCAGTGCTCTACCTCCGATACTAAACATATGACGCTAGCCCTAAAGCTATTTCGGGGAGAACCAGCTATCTCCGAGTTCGTTTGGCATATCACCTCTACCCACAGCTCATCCCAAGCTTTTGCAACAGCTAAAGGTTCGGGCCTCCACGAGCGTTTAGACTCGCTTCACCCTGGCCATGGGTAGCTCACTCGGTTTCGGGTCTAATCCCAGCGACTCTACGCCCTATTAAGACTCGCTTTCGCTACGGCTACGGGTGTTACTCCCTTAACCTTGCCACTGAGATTAACTCGCAGGCTCATTCTCCAAAAGGCACGCCGTCAGGCATAGCACCGCGCACATGATTTCTCAATAGCACCGACATGCTGTTAGCCCTCCGACTGATTGTAAGCTTACGGTTTCAGGTTCTATTTCACTCCCCTAACAGGGGGACTTTTCACCTTTCCCTCACGGTACTTGTTCACTATCGGTCGCCAAGTGTATTTAGCCTTGGAGAGTGGACTCCCCAGATTCCTACCGGATTAGCGTGCCCGGTAGTACTCAGGAACCCAGCGGGAGATATTCGATTTTCGCATACGGGGCTATCACCCTCTTTGGCAGGCTTTCCCACACCTTTCCGCTAATCGAATATTTTGTAACTCCCATGTGCCAGGCCCTACAACCCCGTCTCTGCAAGCAGAGGCGGTTTGGGCTGTTTCCCGTTCGCTCGCCACTACTAGGGAAATAATCTCTTTTCCTCCGGGTACTTAGATGTTTCAGTTCCCCGGGTTACCTTCCTCAAGCCTATGTGTTCAGCAAGAGGATACTAGAGGTTCGCTCTAGTGGGTTTCCCCATTCGGAGATCCTCGGATCAGCGCTTGTTCACAGCTTCCCGAGGCTTATCGCAGTGTCCCACGTCCTTCTTCGGCACTTGGCGCCAAGGCATCCACCGTAAGCCCTTAGTAGCTTCTCCACGTGATGCGGAGAAATTGATACTCTTTCGGCCTACAAAATATCTTTACGATATTCTTTAGGATTATTTACTCATCAGTTACTATTCAGTTTGTAAGGTGCTATTTTCACCGTTGACCGGTGAGCGATGCGCTCAACATTCGTTCAGGGCATCGCTCGCCCTTCAACCTGCTTTTTTTTCGACAAAACGGCCCGGCTCATCGCCGGGCCTGAAAAAGCCTTACCATGAACCAAAGAAAAGTTATGTTAGAAAAACAGCATTCAACAAGTTTTATATCTCTCCGTATTATCCTATCCGTAACTCGAGTGGAGATGACGGGATTCGAACCCGTGGCCCCCGCCTTGCAAAGGCGGTGCTCTCCCGCTGAGCTACATCCCCAAGACAACGCGCTTGATGAGTGGGCTTGACAGGATTCGAACCTGTGACCCCTGCGTTATCAGCACAGTGCTCTAACCAACTGAGCTACAAGCCCAAGTATGGTCCTTGACAACTGAGAAGTGATAGGGAGCAGTACTTTCCTTAATCCAACGCCTCAACACCGTTGAGACGATTTGGGTTTAGAGCGCCAATCTCCGAAGAGATCTTTGCTCGATTTCTCTAGAAAGGAGGTGATCCAGGCGCACCTTCCGGTACACCTACCTTGTTACGACTTCGTCCCAGTCACCAGTCCCACCTTCGACGGCGCCCTCCTTGCGGTTAGGCTACCGGCTTCAGGTGTTACCAGCTCCCATGACGTGACGGGCGGTGTGTACAAGGCCCGAGAACGTATTCAACGCACTATAGCTGACGCGCGTTTACTAGCAACTCCGGCTTCATGCAGGCGAGTTGCAGCCTGCAATCCGAACTGAGACCGATTTTGGGGGATTGGCTCCACCTCGCGGTTTAGCAACCCATTGTACCGGCCATTGTAGCGTGTGTGTAGCCCCGGACATAAAGGCCATGCTGACTTGACGTCATCCCCACCTTCCTCCGGCTTGATACCGGCGGTCCCGCGTGACACGTATAACACACGGCAAGGGTTGCGCTCGTTAGCGGACTTAACCGAACATCTCACGACACGAGCTGACGACAGCCATGCAACACCTGTGGCGATGTCCCTTGCGGGAGCCTCATGCTTTCGCAATCGTTCATCGTCATGTCAAGCCCGGGTAAGGTTCTTCGTGTAGCATCGAATTAAACCACACGCTCCGCTGCTTGTGCGGGCCCCCGTCAATTCCTTTGAGTTTTAACCTTGCGGTCGTAGTCCCCAGGCGGTGAACTTATCGCGTTAGCTACGGCACTGATGGAGTTTAACCCACCAACGCCAAGTTCACATCGTTTACGGCTAGGACTACCGGGGTCTCTAATCCCGTTTGCTACCCTAGCTTTCGCGTCTGAGCGTCAGAAATGATCCAGAAAATCGCCTTCGCCACTGGTGTTCCTCCCGATATCTACGCATTTCACCACTACACCGGGAATTCCATTTTCCTCTATCACTCTCTAGTCTGGTAGTTTTGGACGACCTCTCCCAGTTGAGCCGGGAGCTTTCACGCCCAACTTACCAAACCGCCTGCACGCGCTTTACGCCCAGTGAATCCGGATAACGCTCGCCTCCTACGTTTTACCGCGGCTGCTGGCACGTAGTTAGCCGAGACTTATTCCTGGGATACTGTCCTTTCTCATCTCCCAGAAAAGCGCTTTACGATCCGAAGACCTTCTTCGCGCACGCGGCGTTGCTGCATCAGGCTTTCGCCCATTGTGCAATATTCCCTACTGCTGCCACCCGTAGGTGTATGGACCGTGTTTCAGTTCCATTGTGGGGGGCCACCCTCTGAGGTCCCCTACCCGTCGTCGCCTTGGTAGGCTGTTACCCTACCAACTAGCTGATGGGACGCAGGCCCCTCCCGAAGCGAATAAATCCTTTAGACATCGGTTTCTAAATCCGATGACCACATTTGGTATTAGCCCCACTTTCGCAGGGTTATCCCAAACTTCGGGGTAGGTCACCAACGCGTTACTCACCCGTTCGCCACTAGGACACCTTCGTACGAATACAAAGGGCCTCGTTCGACTTGCATGTATTAGGCACGCCGCCAGCGTTCATCCTGAGCCAGGATCAAACTCTCCGCAAAAAATTCACTCTTTCGAGTGGTTATTACGAAGTTTCACTGGATTGACGGAAGTTGTTGCTTCCTATCACTTTTCAATTGTCAAGGTTCTGTTTTCAAAGCGCGCAGGATTGTACTCGCATCGCTCTGGCCTGTCAAGACTTATACAGACGAAAACGCCGATGTTTCTTTTCCAACATCGGCTCGTCAGACTGCAAAACCATCAGGCTTGTGTCTCTGACGTGAGACGTTTACTCAGTTGTCAATGATCTGCCTTAGGGGACGAGATCTGTTTGAAGGTACTGGCAAAGATTGATTATACGCGTTTATCAGGCTTTGTCAAGGCCAATCTAGTACTTGTCGGACAATTGAACCTTAAAATATTCGGATTTGGACAATTCGCGCCATTTAGCAGTATAGGTCTCGATAAATTCAACCGAAACTCCTACTCCGTCTTCTACGCGGATCTTTCTACCCACAGCCTGCGCACTGTTTCGAAGGGTATCGCCATTCGCCTCGGCCAGTGCAGCGACGAGCATTTCGGTTGTCACCTTCTTGACCGGGATAGCTCGCGGCCCGGCACCAACCGCATGAACACGCGCACCCCAGAAGGGTTGGTCGGCTGCGAATGATACCACAAGATTCGGGATTCCGGAACGGAGTCCGGCAGCAGTTGTACCGGCCCCACCGTGATGGATGACAGCTTTGCAACGCGGTAACAACCAGTCGTGTGGTATGGAGCTCATCAAGAGTAGATTATCTGGTAAGTCAAGGTTTTGTATTTCACTCCAGCCGCTCAGGATGATGCCACGATTCTTCGTTTTGACCAATGCATCCAGCACACACTGATAAATGCGTTCGGCATCACGATGGATCATGGAACCAAACGTCACACAGACTGGCGGTTTACCATCGGCCAGGAAATCATCAAGTTCGGCGCGTGGCTGATAGGCATCTGATGAATCTAGGAAGTAATAGCCGGGGATGTGGATGTGGGACGAGGACCAATCGTCAGGACGAGGAATGACTGTTGGGCTGCACGCAAGCAGGAGCGGAGTCGTGAAGCGGGTATCATCCGGGGTAAAAGGCCAGTACAAATCCAGGTTAAAGAAATCCGGATCGGCTTTCCGCAATCGTCTGAATCCCAGGTTGCCTCCATGCCAGAACATTTGGGTAAACAGCCAATGGAAAAAGTAGCTCAACAAACCAGGCAACAGGTTAGGTGCAGCGACAGGTGGGAGTTCTCGCGTGGGTGCAAAGACAGGAAAGGTCTGCACCGAAATATCGGGAATACCAAGTTTGCGTGCTAGCGAATGACCGCCGGTGGTGAACGCAAACGAATGAACAATCAAGTCAGCGTCATCACAGGCAGCAAAAGCCTGACGTGCAACCTGATCCGCGATTGAGAACAGATAGTCACTCATGGCACGCATCATGCGAATGGGATTCGCACCGGCATCGTTGAGCCTCTCGCTGATGATTTCAGGATCGCCCGCCAATGGCACAAATGGAATTTTATATATCCCGACAAAATCCGCAAAGCGATGCGGCGCAGCCAATTTTACCGTGTGGCCGGCATTTTGCAAACCTAACGCTAAAGCCAGAAATGGCTGTACATCACCGCGCGAACCGTAAGTGAGGATGGTGATTTTCATAGCAGGTCTTAAAAGTCTACAGGTCTAACATGTCGAACAGGTCGGGTATTGACTTGTAGGACTTGTTAGACCTGCATGACAAAATGACGAGTTTGTTCTAATCCATTTCCTGTCGCCCGGCAAGTGCGCGCAGCAAGGTGTTCTGATCGGCGTACTCCAGGTCGCCGCCGACAGGCAGTCCGCGTGCCAGACGTGTGATCCGTAGTTCTTCATACGGCTCCAATTGCTGCTGGATGTACATGGCGGTGGTGTCGCCTTCCATGCTGGGATTAGTGGCCAAGATGATCTCTTTCACTTCCCCACGTGCTACACGTTCGATCAATGGTCTGATCTTGATGTCATCAGGACCAATACCTTCGATGGGTGAGAGTACGCCATGCAAAACGTGATATTTGCCAAAGTATCCGCCTGTGCGTTCTAGAGCCAAAACATCCAGGGCTTCTTCGACAACACAAATCACATTTCCATCACGCTTGGGCGAATCGCAAACTTCACAAAGTTCGCGCCCGGCCATGGTGATGTTGAAGCACTCTTCGCAAAAAGAGACTTTGTCTTTCAGCCCCGTCAGCGCTTCGGCTAGATCGTCCGAGAAGGATGCATCAGCACGCAGGAGGAAGAACGCCAATCGCGATGCAGACTTAGGCCCAATACCCGGCAGTCGCTCGAAGGCGTTGATGAGTTTTTGGATAGGTTCGGGGAGGAGCATGGCTCATAGGGGAGAGATCAGATGACTGGAGAGCAGAAACTTTTCTCTGCTCTCTAATCTCTTTTCTCTAAAATGGCAAACCACCCGCTAACGGACCAAGTCGTTCGGCAGCCAGCTCACGGGATTGATCCAGTGCCAGGTTGACGGCAGAGAGCACCAGGTCTTGTAGCATCTCAGCATCTGCGTCTTCGAGCAGAGCGGGATCGATGACCACTTCGCGGCATTTCTGGTCACCGGTCATGGTGACTTTGATCGCGCCGCCGCCGGCCGTGGCAGTAATGGTCTCTTCGGCTAACGCTTCTTGCGCTTCGGCCAGTTGCTGTTGCATGCGTTGTAGTTGGGCCATCATGCCCTGCTGTTTGCCTCCACCGGGAGGCCGGTTGAATCCTTTTGCCATACTAACTCCTAATCTTGCACATCTACAATTTCGCCACCGTTTTGGATGGCGGTTGCGACCATGCCATCCGGGTTGACATCCGGTGGAAGTTGGCCCTTGGCGTTGGTGACAACGCACTTGATGGACAAATCCACGCCTAGCACATCCTTGATGGCTGCCCTTGCAATGTCAGTTTTATCTTTGATATCCATCAAGGCGCGGACTGTTTCGGATTGGAAACCCAGATACAACTCACCACCGCGCACCTCCAATGGCTTGCAGGAATTGAGCAGAGCCTCGATACCGGGGTGATCAGGCTTGATGACAGATCGAATGTCACGCCAGGCTTTTGTCACTTCTGCAAGTCCGACTACAGGCGCGTCTGCTTTGGTCTCTGTTTCAGCGCTTTTCGCAGGCTTTTTCTCGGGTGCGATTTTCTTCTGCGCGGAGGGCTTAGTCGCTTTAGACTTTTCCGCCTCGATTTTGGTTTCGGTTTTTTGCAATGGGGAATCGGTTTTCTGGGCTTTCTTGGGTTTCTCTCCATGCTGAACCATTGATACTTCAGCAGGCGCTTCCAACACTTCAGCCACTGCCAGTTCCAGACTGAGACTGGGCTGCCAGCCTCCGCGCGTGTCGACTGCGGCGGTGTTGAAGGCTTTCATCACGCGCAACACATCTTGCGATGAAAATGCTCTGGCGTGCTCAACCATTATTCTCTTAACATCTTTCGTTACTTCAACCTGGTCGTCGTTGCCCATCTGAATCAACATCAGGCCGCGCAGGTAGTCAACAACCTGGCGGGCCAGAGAGCGCGGGTCGGCGCCGGCGTCGAGGGCGAGGTGGATGGCGTCCATAGCGGGAGCAGGCTGACCGTCCGAAATCGAAGCGATCAGATCCAGCACGGTTTGCGATGTAGCTGTCCCCAACACTGTCTGCGTGAGCGCCAGGTCGATTTTGTCTCCTGTTGAGGAAAGTTGATCCAGCAGAGAAATCGCATCACGCATCCCGCCCGCAGACTGGCGCGCAATCAGCGTCAGGGCATCGTCATCCACTTTGATTTTTTCTTCTTTGGCGATCTTCTTGAGTTGACCGACAATCTCATCCACCGGTACGCGGCGGAACTCGTGACGCTGACATCGCGAAAGCACGGTAGCCGGGATTTTATGGATTTCAGTGGTGGCCAATACAAAGATGGCGTGTGGGGGCGGCTCTTCGAGGGTTTTGAGCAGCGCATTAAAAGCCGCGGTGGAGAGCATGTGGACTTCGTCGATGATGTAGATTTTGTACTTGCCCTGTGAGGGTGTAAAGTTAATCTTATCGCGCAGGTCGCGGACATCGTCCACGCTGGTGTTAGAGGCGGCATCGATTTCTATCAGATCGAGGAAACGGTTTTCGTTGACGGCCTTGCAGTGGTCGCACTTATTACAAGGACGTTTAGCGGGATCATCATTGAGACAGTTGACAGCCTTGGCGATGAGACGCGCAATGGTGGTCTTGCCTGTGCCGCGCGGGCCGGCAAACAGGTAGGCATGTCCCACCCGGTCTGCACGGACGGCATTGGTCAGAGTCTGGACAATATGTTGTTGTCCAACAATTTCATCCCAAAGAAGAGGACGCCATTTACGATAGAGAGCTTGAGTCATATCAGTGTTCAGTAATCAGTTATTAGTAGTCAGTCTTCGGTGATAAGTGATAGGTGAAAAGTCTTTCCTTTTTCCTACTGCTTCTTGCATAATAAAGTGAATTTTGAACGATCAAAATACGGGCAAATTGCAGCTATTCAGGTTCAATTTTTTTACGCAGCACACAGTAATTACTTTTACACGTCACGGCACCCGATAGATTGCGCGTAAATTGTCCTGCGGATCGAACAATCTGGCCACTTCACCCGATTCCCAGATGGGATCGCGCAGTCCCATGTACAGGTCAACGACGGTATCCGAGCCGGAAGAGGTGTGAACCTGCACCGCCCCATCCGTGTACAGGACCAACTGCGGAAAGGTAAACGTATTACCGCTGTCATCTTTGAGCTGCCAGTTTGCCAGCCCAAGTTCCGCTTCTCCATTGTAGCGCACGACCACCACTTCGGCTCCTAGCGTCCCTGCTCCAACCACGCTGACGATCTCAACCGGAATATCCGCATCAGGCGGGAGCGTTTCTGCGGCTTCAACGGATTCACCGTTTTGTACAGGAACAGCTACCTGTGGTACAGGCGCCAGCGAGGCGCGATAATTCCGGTCGTACCAGAACAGGATCGCACCTGTTACACAGGCGGAAACAAAGACGTTCAAGAGCAAGTAAAGGAACAACCGACGGCGGTCCATGCTGACTTATGATAGCACAAAGTATACCTTGAGTGAAAATATTTTAACAACTTCGCTGTATAATTTTGCAACGCGTCCAATGATAAAAATTTTATTGGACTTGCAATCCGCAAAAAGGTGCCGGAAATAGGGGGTGCGAGCGCCGCTCGCACCCCTTATTCCGATCCTCTCACATTCAATTGCGTAAGTCCTGTTTTATAATATTGACCAACTTCAGCCGACCAGTTGCATAACACATGTTAGAATACCCATCACACACCAGTGAAGACAAGATGAAATGATGATGAACAGTGCAATCTCAGGGATCTTTTGCCCAGCATGCAAGATGAAAAATGATGCAGGGGCGAAAAAGTGCATCTACTGCAACACACCTCTTGGGGAGCAAACCAGTCATAAAACTGTTATGCTTCGAAACTTACAGGAAGTAACTGGAGCACTGCCCGATTCCTATGCGGATTTTCTAGATGCGCCCACACCGCCTACAGAACGGTTTATGGATTTCGAGCTCCCATCGAAGGGTATTGTTCTCATCAACATCGAAAACGGGCAGCCAATCACCATGCAAGAGGAAAAAGCTTTTATCCTGGGACGGTTTTCTGCTGAGATCAAGACGCGCGAACCCATGATCGACCTGACCGAACTAGATGCCCTGGAACTTGGGGTTTCCAGAGTGCACGCCATGATCCGTCGGACAAAGGATGGTTATCAAATCATTGATCTTCAAAGCAGCAACGGCACCTGGCTTGAGAACCAACGCCTGGTTCCAAAACAGCCATACCCCCTGGATAGTGGTGACCGTATCCGTATCGGACGCTTGAATATGCTGGCTTTCTTCCCCAGAGTTTCTAAGTCTTAGACAAAACCAACGCCATCCAATCCCCCATTTCCTTCCGTTCGCTCAAAACCAGACCCTTAGCCTGCGCGGCCTCCAGGACTTTATCTTCCTGCTCCTGCAGGATTCCGCTCAAGATCACCTTTCCGCCCGGTTCCACTAAATCGGCTAAACCATCCTCGAGCAGACGGTTGATGATTGGCGCGAGTAGGTTTGCTACCACCAGCGGCGCCTGTTTGAACGGGAACTCCCCTGCCAGCACTTCCGCTACCGATCCTTGAGCGATGATGAATTCCTCGCCAATGCCGTTTTCTTCGGCATTCTCGCGCGCGTTCCGGACCGATTCGATATCGATGTCCACACCGAGGGCAGTCTGCGCGCCGAGTTTCAGCGCGGCAATGGACAGGATGCCGGAGCCGCAGCCCACATCAATGACGGTTGACGGTAGACGTTGGACAGTTCTTTCGGTCTGCGGTCCGCCGTCTATGGTCATGTTGTCAAAAGCTTTCTCCATCAACTCCAAGCATAACTGCGTCGTCGGGTGTGTTCCCGTTCCAAAGGCCATACCGGGATCGATTTTGATCGGGATGCGTTCCGGTTTCGGCGAATCCAGCCAGACGGGCACGATGATGAGGCGCTGTCCGATCGGAATCGGCTGGTAGTGCTGCTTCCAGGCTTCCATCCAGTTTTGATCCGCGATCCGCTTATAGACGGGAGTCGGCATGGGCTGGATCATCCCAAGATAGTAGAATGACTCTTCCAGCTTCTGGCGCGTCTCCTCGATATTTTCGTCATTCTCCAGATACGCGCGGACAACGATGGGACCGGTCGGTGTACCGTGATCTTCGTTGTTGACAAATTTTACGCCCTGTTCGGTCACAACACCATTGGGTGCAAATCGCGCCAGCACATCGGCAACAGCTTCCGCCAGTTCGCCGTTCACGGTTAGGGAGACTTCAAGCCAGGTAGTCATAGTAGTTCACTCATGATTTTTATCAATCCACATCGCAGACGCAATTATAAAGCAAGCCGTCTAATGTAAAATATCCAACATGACAGATAAACAGCTAAAAGCCAACTTGATTAAGGCCTATAATCAACAGGTTAAGCAGCGGAACAATAGTGAAATCGAGGATTGGAAAGTGGCGGAGCGAGCAAACTTTCTGGCGTTGTTACAAAAAGATGCTAAGCAGATATTGCTCGAAATCGGGACCGGACACGGGAGAGACAGTCTGTTCTTTCAAGAGCAGGGATTTAATGTAACCGGAATCGACATTTCCCCGGCAATGGTTGATTTGTGCCGACAAAAAAGCATCTCAGCCCATGTCATGGATGTTGTTGACCTGAGCTTCAAGAAAGATTCATTTGATGCAGTGTATGCGCTCAACAGTTTTTTACATCTACCCAAAAGCGAATTTCCACTGGCATTGGAAAATGTCAGCGCTGTCTTGCGACCGACCGGATTATTCTATTTGGGTCTGTATGGTGGCTTCGATTTCGAGGGCATCTGGGACGACGACTCTTACACCCCTAAGCGCTTTTTCTCTTTCCACTCCGACGAAAATCTACACATAATACTTGCTGATGTTTTTGAGATACTGTATTTTAGAAACATACATCTCGGTGACTACGAGAGACAATTCCAATCCGTTATTCTCAGAAAACGAACAAGTTAAACAAAAGAGCGGACACTTCTATCAGCTCTTTGTCATATTCTGATTTCTTACCTGATCACGAAAGAAGGCGACCTCAAGCCTGTTTGTCATCGTTTATTGCCGTTAAGACTTTGTTTCCCACTGATATATTCTCCCCGTTAGTAAAAAGGAAGAAAAATATTATTGCGGCTATCAATGTTGGCAGGAGCAGACTCCACATATCAACGCCTTGTACATGTGCCCATAACAGCAACATAATTGCAAAAACATCGATAAGAAAAGGGAAAAGCCAATGCAAGTACTTTATTCGTCTTGAATGCTGCAATAGTCCTGTGATAAATGTTACAGAAACGATTAACAGAATCTGATCGTACGCCCAGTTATATGGGACAAACAACAGGGAAAGCGGAATCGCGAGGCTTACAACCATCGTTGTGCTATGACTGCTAACATGATTAATATTAATCACTAGAATAAAAAGAATAAGTAGAACTACTGCAATGCCCCCGCCGACCCAACCTGTGCAAATATTATTCCCTTTACACAACAAACCACCCAGGCTCCAAATTGTGGGAGGCAGTCCAACTGTTTCTGAAAATTTTCTTTGTCCAGTCGCAAAAAACAATTCTAGCCACTTGGGATTCTGCAAGAAACCAGTCAAACCCAAAATAAGATTTATAACAATAATGCCAGCAATAGCACGCATCTTACCGATTCTCAAAAACCATATACCTAGGAGAATTAGTAACAATCCTCCATAAGATGGCTTTACACTCATTAATCCAATAAAAATTCCACCAATAAACCACCTTTCCTGATGCCAGAAATACACAGCAAGGCTAACAACGAAGAGAAACAGGCCAACTAGTTGCCCGCTTAAGATAGTTATAAGATAAGGTCGGAAAAGAAATGCACTGATAACTGTAAAAAAAACAAGCGCACGGTTCCACTTTAACCATGTTCTCGAGACTAGCAAAACAGATGATGCAACAAAAACATTTGTGATAACCATCCAGAGCAAGTACGCTACCCTTTGGCTAAAGAAACCAAAAGGAATTAATATCAAAGCCAATGGTAAAGGGTATGGAAATATAGAATTTGGTGTCCAAGTGGCACCGTACAGGGTATGCCCTGCCAACCATTGGACTTCTGAATATGGATCTTGCCCCACCAATGTCAATCGCCCAGCCAGCCAAAAAGTAAAAAAATCTGAACTGAAATAGGGACGATAAAGATCGCTTAACACAATCGCCATTCCTACAAACAGAAACAGAACAACAAATATAAAAGCAATCACTTGCCTTTGATGTGCTTTATTTTTTTGGTCTGGATGTTCCTTATCCATATTCGCCCCAAGAAAGCTATTATGTTTGCCGAGAATTACCCGCTCAGCGTCTCATTCAACCAATCCAGAAAACCCTTTTCCTGCGGTTTGACTGTTGTTCCAAGTGATTCGGCCAGTTGCTCGAACATCTCGCGCTGTTCTTTGTTCAATTTCTCCGGAATAGCCACATTGACAATCACCAACTGATCACCACGCCGTCCATTGCTGCGCAGGTGCGGCACGCCTTTATTACGCAGCTTAAAAACTTTACCTGGCTGTGTCCCTGAAGGAATCTTCAGTTTCTCATCCCCATCCAGGGTCGGGACTTCCACTTCCGCGCCCAGCGCAGCCTGTGCCACGTTGATGTCGAGGTTGAGCAAGACATCATTATCACGACGCTTGAAGAATTTGTGCGGCTTCACGTCCAGTACCAGGTACAGGCTACCATGCGGTCCGCCGTAGACACCCGGCTGTCCTTCACCCGCCAAACGGATTTGGGTGCCCTGGTCCACACCGGCGGGGATTTGCACCTTTTTCTTGACCGTTTTGCGCTCCAACCCGCCACCGTGACAGGTTTTGCATGGCGAAGATATCGTTTCACCGCGCCCGTTACAGGCCGGGCAGGTGGCCGTTTGCACCATCTGACCCAAGAAGGTCTGGCGCACCTGGCGCACTTCGCCCTGCCCGTTGCAGGTGGCGCAACGCGTGGGGCTCGTACCCGGTTCTGCACCGGAACCGTTACAGGTGGAGCAGGTTTCATCACGCTGGAACTCGATCTCCTTTTCAACGCCAAAAACCGCTTCTTCGAACGTAAGCGAAACTGCCATTTGGAGATCACGTCCTCTTCGGGGAGAGCGACGCGAGCGGCGTCCGGTTGAAAAGCCGAACCCACCCAGGATCTCTTCGAAGATGTCGCCGAAGTCCATGGTGGCAAAGTCCGGCATGCCGCCCATATCGCCCAACCCGGCGTGACCGAAACGATCATAACGGGCGCGCTTGTCCGCATCCGACAATACGCCATAGGCTTCATTGATCTCTTTAAATTTCTCCTCGGCGCCGCCGTCTTTATTCACATCTGGATGATACTGACGCGCCAACCTACGGAACG
>JBAVJG010000579.1:0-1669 GCA_049687655.1 Anaerolineales bacterium
GCCAGCGTGGACTTGCCATGGTCTATGTGCGCGATGATGCAGAAATTGCGAATATTGTTGGTCATAATTGCTCTAAAGCGGGGGAAGTATACTCGATTTTGACCTTCCAAACCGCGCGCTATCTCTTCAAAAACGCGTGCATCTGCTGCAAAATCCCCCGCCATTCGGACTCGGCATCCACTTTGCGCTCGATTTCCGCAGCACGCACGGCCATGATGCCCATCACTCGCACGTCTTCCCCGGCATCCAGCCAGAAGCCGTGTCTATTTTGACAGGTATCCAGTTTCAGGCTGTACAGGCGATATTGAAACTCTTGCAGTTTAGTTTCACAATGCGGACAGAGAAAACTCGTTTCAGTTTCGCGATGCAACAGCGAGCCTTTGTATTCATCTTGATCAAAGGTTACATCTTCCAAGCGGTCAAGCTCATCAGAGTCAAGCCACATGCCGCGGCAGTTGGGGCAGGAATCCACTTCCATCATGCCTTTGTAGAATTTCTTGACAAGTATAGATTCACATTTCGGACATTTCATAAGTTACTTCTCTACCTGTTCTCTGCAGGTTGCACACTGACGGCCGGTTTTTCATCCACGCGGACAAAGAAATACAGAAGTAGGACCCCGCCAGCTAAAATCGTCAGCGCAGCGCCGACACCAAATTGATCGGCCAGTGCACCCAAAAGTGGTGCCAAGATTGCAGCCAGCAACGTTGTGAACTGCGACTCAACCGACAATCCTGAGGCCATCACCTGGGTCGAAATCTGGTCACTGATAAAGGAAACGTTCATAGGGCGACGCAAATTATGCAAGATATAAAACAGCAGAAACACCAAAATGGCAAGCCAGGTCACATTCCCCCAGGTTGCCAGCCCGGCTACAAAGAGAAATGCTGCCCCTGCTAAAAACGTCAGGTTGATGGCTCGTCCCAGGCTGCTGAAGCGATGGCTAAATCCTGCCGAACTGCGTGAAGCGTAACTTGTGAAGAGATAAATCACAAAGTAGACCAAACCGACCACCAGTGCGCTGCGGCGTTTATCACTCAACGCCAGAAACACAGGTAACGCCAGGGCAAAACTTTCCAGAATAGGTTGTAAATAATCTTTGGTGGCTTTGAAGAGGCCGCTGAAGCCGGAGCTATTGAGAATAGCTCGAAGCGCACGCCAATCCGTGAACATACTCCTAAAAGCCTGTAATGTTCCATGAACTTGCGTACCAATCGCCTCGCGAGAGAACTCTGCCAGATCACCGTCCAGTTCACGTGGATACCCCGCCAGATTGATGAAATCCAGCACATAGGGAATCGTTGCTGCCAGGAACATGGTGCGGTAATCGCCGCTGTAGAAGACCAGCGCAGCCGCAACCAGAGCGTTTATGGACGAGCCAAGTTGTGAAAACGCGCGCGTGCGACCGTAGTATTCCACCTTCAGATTCCCCATGTCATTGAGTGTCAGGTGTTCGAGGATCAAAGCCTTGTGCGTACCCGAACGGAAGGCCTCACCAAAGGCGAACAATATCATTGCCAGCGCATAGATCGAAAATCCAGTAAAAGCATAAAAAATCAGGAATGAAATGATATAGGCCCCAAAAGCCATCATCATGGATACCCGCCGTCCGAAGGCGTCTGCGAAAACACCAGTTGGGATCTCAAGGATGTTCGTCGCAATATCCCGG
>JBAVJG010000580.1:0-2534 GCA_049687655.1 Anaerolineales bacterium
GATAAACCGATGGGGAGCGGGCTGTCGTCGTAGGCCGCATACCGGTAGTCTTCCGGCACGAACATGTGCCGAGGGACCGATTCAAATGCCGCCAACAAACGCTCGTCCCGCAATCCACGCCGGACAATCTGTGTTTTCACCATGCGTTTTCGTGCGCTCTCAAACTTACTCATCCAACATCCTGGCGATTTGCCGGTCAACTTTGCCCATCGGGTAGTTATCCAATTCTCCCAACCCGACCCATTTCAGGTTTTCATTTTCTGTGATTGAAACCAATTTACAACGAAAAGCATGTACCGTGACCCGGTAATGGGTGTAGGCGTGTTTGATGGTACCCAGCGCTTTTTGCCTCTGGACCTTGAGCCTGTATCCCGTTTCCAACACAGTGTTTAACCCTTCATCCGGATTTCCATTGACCCGCCCGTTTGGGAATTCCCACATACCGCCCAAAAGCCCTTTCGATGGACGTTTCGATAATAGCACTTTTCGGTCTTTGATAATAACTCCTGCCGCATGGATGTAATGAGGTATCTCCTTCTTAGGTTTTAACACAGGACGCTGTGCCTGGGTTCCGTTGATGCGCGCTTCGCAAATCTCCATTAAAGGGCAAATCAGGCAGCGCGGGTTTTTGGGGATGCAAATGACGGCGCCCAAATCCATCAACGCCTGGTTATAATCACCAGCCTGTCCTTTGGGAAGATGTTCTGCGGCCAGATCCCACAGAACTTTCTCGACCACAGGTGAATCAGCGGGCTCGCTCACGTCAAACAGACGGGCGAATACGCGCCGCAGGTTTCCGTCCAGCGTGGGTTCGTCCATGTTGAAGGCCATGGAGGCAATCGCCCCGACAGTATAGCGACCGATACCGGGCAGCCCGCGCAATGACTTCAGGCTGCGTGGCAGCCTGCCATCGTATTCATCCACGACGATTTTGGCAGCTTTGTGCAAGTTGCGCGCGCGGCTGTAGTAGCCGAGCCCCTCCCAGGCATTGAGTACCTCTTGCTCGGACGCTTCCGCCAGATCCCTGACAGTTGGAAACTGCCGCATCCATTTTTCGAAGTAGGGGATAACCGTCTCGACGCGGGTCTGTTGCAGCATGATTTCGGAAACCCACACTGCGTACGGATCCGAATTTCCTCGCCAGGGCAGAGTCCGGCCATTTCGACGGTACCAGTCTAAAAGGTCGGATGCGAGGCGAGACGTCATGCGTATAACCAATAGATAAAGGCTGATTCAAGCCTATGGAGAACAGGGTTCAAATCCAAGATTCGACAGATAGGTCAAGTTTGCGTTTGGAAAGACAAGCAGCCTGGCTTCGACATAATCTTTGCGCTCGCATCCCAGGATTATGACGTCGTAACCCTGCACGTTCTCAACGGGCACGCCTTTGTTGGGGAACACGATGTCGCGCAAATCCTGATTGAGCAGCCTGAATCCCAGTCGGGGATAGCTACGGGGTTCGTACGCTGGCCAGGAATTTGTAGATGTCAGCCCGGCGTTGCTCCCAAAGGTGCGTGGATACAGTAACCGTCCAATGAGGGTGACCGCTTCAGGCTGGCTGCTGAAGACCCGGATGTCCTCAGCAGAGACATTGGTCTGCAATTCGGCCATTTGAGTTTGCAGGGCAGCCGGTTCCAGGTCCGGATAACGCGCCGGTAGATTGATACTCTCCGCAATCCAGGGCAGGCTGCCGATCAGTGCGAAGGTGGCAACGATTGGGATAAGCCGCGGAACAATATTCTGTTTAAGTTTAACTCTATCCGTTTTCTGTGTGCTAGCCGTGTTCCAAAAACGAAACCCTAAAATTCCCGCTAAAAAGAACAGGATCTCGGCAAAGCCAACCCCAAAATAAAAATATGCGATCCAGTCAGCGGGCAGGTCGTAGCGCCAGCCGGAGAAACGACCGATACCATTGGCAGCCGCGTACCCAAGGTTGAACCCCAACGGGAGCAACCCGACCCAACGCCAACGCTTCCAGGCAGCGCCCAACCCGATGGCGATAACAGCCAGATAGATGATCAACAAAAGGATGTTGTTCCACGCCAGCGTGCCATCGAAAGAGATCCAATACAGGTTGATAGGCGCGCGCAGCCCGTTGAACGGGGCAATCAATGGTAGAGCTAGCAGCGCACCCACTTCGGTTGCCAGAAAATGATTGGCAATGAAGCCGACCACGAAACTGGGATCTTTGAGCGCAAAGGTGACCAGGATCTGGCTCAGGTTTGCGCTTTCCAAGTCAACCGCATTGAAGTCCAGATTGCCGGTGTATGCATATTGGCTGGCCAGCACTTGAAGCTGGAAGGGTGCATCGAAAGTGAATTTTCCAATGCGCAGGTAGTTGTGCGTCAGCCAGGGCCCTACACTGATGATCACGCCGACCCCCAAAAGGAGTAAGGGTACCAGCCACGGACGTTTCTCTGAGTGCAGGGCCAGAAATGCAATCAGAACTAGCAATGGCAGAATTAACATCGCCTGCGTGCGAAGAAGCAACAGGATACCAAAAATCCCCCCGGCGATGAAAGCGCTCAGTCTGT
>JBAVJG010000581.1:0-2133 GCA_049687655.1 Anaerolineales bacterium
AGATTCTGGTCCGCAACGGCATCCCAACTCCACGCGTGCTGATGGCTTTCGACGCGGAGGCCGCGCTGGAGGCCATCGAAGCGCTCGGCTATCCGTGCGTGCTCAAACCCGTGGTCGGCTCGTGGGGGCGCCTGCTGGCGCGCGTGGACAACCGCGAGATGGCCGAAGCCATCATCGAGCACAAGGCCTCGTTGGGTGTGCATCACCAGGTCTTCTACATCCAGGAATACGTGGACAAACCGGGACGCGACATCCGCGCCTTCGTGGTCGGCGACGAACCCATCGCGGCCATCTACCGCGCATCAGACAACTGGATCACCAACACAGCCCGCGGCGGACAGGCCAGCAACTGTCTGCTGACGCCCGAACTGCGCGACATCTGTCAGCGCACGGCGCAGGCTATGGGCGGCGGACTGCTGGCCATCGACCTGTTCGAAATGGCGGATGGCTTCACAGTCAACGAGGTCAACCACACCATGGAGTTTCGCAACAGCATCGACACCACGGGTGTGAACATCCCTGTCCAGATGGTGGACTATGTCATCGCGCAGGGCAGGGGAGCGGGACAGGTTTTGAGTATGGAACCGGTCCGTGTGGTTGTGGCAGGCTGAAAGGTAGAAAGATGCGAATGTAAAAAGAGTCTAAAAAATCGGTCGTTGGATGACGATTCTCTCAGTCTGCCATTGACATATATTTTTCAGGTGGTAGAATAGCGCCCAATATGCACAGTTCGTTTGCACTTCCGCGCTCCCGTCGTCCGCTCCGACTTCTCACCGAGAAGGCTGGGAGCTTTGCTTTGGATGACAAACTGAACGAAACGGTGCCCTGACAAACACCTGAGTTGACCCAAACAGCCCTCCTTCTCGGAGGGCTGTTTTTATTTACCGCTTAGCAGACCCTAAAGGTTTTTTGCAAAAAAGGAAGGTATTACTTTTGCAAAAGATCCTGAATTGAAAAGACGAACTGAATGAAAAGGAAACCTTTAGGGTCTCACGAGCAAAAACAAGGAGAATTCATGAACCCAAAACCGCAAATCAAGAAAGTCGTACTGGCCTACTCCGGCGGGCTGGACACATCTGTGATCGTACCGTGGCTCAAGGAGAACTACGGCTGCGAAGTGGTCTGCTTCTGTGCCGATGTGGGCCAGGGCGATGAAGACCTGTCCAAGCTGGAGGGTAAGGCCATCGCCAGCGGGGCCAGCCAGTTTGTTGTGCACGATATGAAGGAAGAATTCGCGGCTGACTACCTTTTCCCGCTGCTGCGCGCTGGGGCGGTGTACGAGCGCAAGTATCTGCTCGGCACTTCTGTGGCGCGCCCTCTGATCGCCAAGCATCTGGTGGATGTGGCGCACGAAGTCGGCGCGGATGCGATTTCACACGGCGCGACCGGCAAGGGCAACGACCAGGTGCGCTTCGAACTCACCGTTATGGCGCTCGACCCCCGCCTGCAGGTTATTGCGCCCTGGCGTGAATGGGACATTCGCTCGCGCGAGGATGCCATCGAATACGCCGCCAAACATAACGTGCCGGTGACCGCCACAGTCAAGTCCATTTACAGCCGCGACTCGAACCTGTGGCACCTGTCGCACGAGGGCGGCCTGCTCGAAAACCCGTGGAACGAACCGGAAGAATCCATGTACCAGATTTCAGCTTCGCCTGAAAACGCCCCAGACGAGCCTGCCTACGTTGAGATCGAGTTCGATTCTGGCACGCCAATCACGGTCAACGGCGAGAAGATGACCCCGGCAGGCATCGTCACCTATCTCAACAAACTGGGCGGCACACACGGAATTGGTCGTGTGGACCTGGTCGAGAACCGGCTAGTTGGCATGAAGTCACACGGCGTGTACGAGACACCCGGCGGCACGATCCTGCTGTATGCGCACCGCGAACTTGAATCGCTGGTGCTCGACCGTGAGACTATCCACTTCAAGGATGTGGTTGCGCTCAAGTACGCCGAACTGACCTACAACGGGCTGTGGTTCACGCCGCTGCGCGAGGCCCTGGAGGCTTTCGTGGACAGCACTCAGGGTCCGGTCACCGGTACGGTGCGGCTCAAGCTCTTCAAGGGCAATATCATCAGCGCTGGCAAGAAGAGCAAGCTCAGCCTGTACCGCGAAGACTTCGCCACGTT
>JBAVJG010000582.1:0-2488 GCA_049687655.1 Anaerolineales bacterium
ATCCAATACCGTTCGCATCAAGGTCTGGTTCTGTCCGGCAAATTTAGACCGATATGAATAGCTGAAAGCGTAAAAGAATTGCCAGAGCAGAAATCGCTGTAGCCTGCCGAATGGCACCATCCCCACCATTTTTCCAGGGAACGTCCTCGCGGCGAAGGGACGCGCGGCTTCCAGCACCGAGTATGATTGGAATTGTTGGTTCTTGAAGTGCTCACTGACCACCGGCATGAAAGTAGTCTTACCAGCGCCGGGGGTTCCAATAAATTCCACAATCATAATGCGGCCCAAACCAATCTTTTGATGCGTAATAAAACCTCTTCAAACGGCTTTTCCGCATCAATCGAAACCCAATCCCATTTTCCGGAATCATTCGCAATGCGTGATTGCACCGCGTTCAGTGCGATATTTTTTGCCCGAATTGTCTCCTCTGAGTGGTCCGGTTTACGCTGTAGCGATGTCTCCGGTTCGACGTTTAGCAGCACAAGCAGATCCACCGACTTGAACTTGCAATAGAGATCCTGTTCCATGCGTGATAGGTGACGAGAGACGGGATTGAGGAAACCGTTGTCGATCAGGTGGATTTCGGGACCATCGAGAGGCGCCCGGAACGGGAATCGGTCGAAGATCACAACGGACCCATTGCCTGCCTCCGCTTTCGCGACTTGGTAGCGTCCGACCCGGTCATACCCGACAGATAGATAATGCGATGCCAGAAATATCTGGCGTATATTGATAAGAACTTTTGCAACCGGATTATCTTCGCCAAACTTCGCCGAGAGTTCACGATGACTCCGGCGCGCCATGCGGAAGAAGATATAAGACCATTTTGTCCATATCGAAGGCTGTTTGCTTCCGAGATAATAAAAAGGTGTATCGATCTTCCAACTCAGCCATTTAGTCAAGGCCGAAGCAAGAGTTGACTTACCAGCGCCATCCACGCCAACCAGGGCAACCATCAGTCCACCATTGGGCAGGGTCATCTGGCGGTCGGGTTTGGAGCGTTGGATGAGTATTTTGCGCGTGAGTTGTTTGAAATAACGCAAGCAGGCCTGCAGCCTGCTATTTCGCTGGAAGGGGCGCAACATCTTACGGATTTTTGAGCGTAGCCGAAAAAGCTTGCGCCCATCACGGGGATTTGCGTGCACGGTTTCAAGGAAATCGATCACGATTTCAGGTTGTATCGCTAACGGGATGTTATTTAACGCGATTTCGATCTGCTCGAGTGTTGTTTGCTCCAACAACCAGGTGATTTCATTAAGGATGTGCTCAGGGATACCCGGTGAGCGGATACTGAAAACATCTTTGATCACATCCCGGTCGCGGTATTTGAGCAGCGCCCGCAGGCTGAGAATGATGAGTTCCAGTTCACGCGAGGGAACTTTGACCCCAAGGCTGAAGCGAGTTGAATCGAGAAATTGTTTTTCAAGCGGTAGCGAATAGTTTTTAACGAACTGTTCTCCCAACACCAGCTTGAAGTGAACATGCAGATGGAATAAACGCCCGGTCTGCGCGTCGAATCCCAGGTAATGCTCCAGGCCGGGATACTGCTTATCAACGGAAGCAAGCAGGGGCTTGATGCCCTGATCCGCTAGTATCTGCTTGAAGGGCTGTTCGTGTTTGGGGTCGATCAAAAGGTCCAGGTCGGTGCGGCCCGTCAATCCCCAATCCAATCTTAAATTGCTCTTCCAGTGACAGTATCTGATGTCCTGCTGGTTCAGCGCGTCGAATAAGCGTGAAACAGCCAAAAGCCTGCCCGAGCCATCTTTGAAAGGTGTTTTGAGAATGTATGATTGCATGTGCCGTACTTCAGAACTAAGATTCAAAATTGTATCCTTGTAAAAAATCGTACCTGGCGAGGTTATCTTCCACAACCTTTTTCCATTTCGGCGTCCATTCCACCATATGTCGGCTGAGGTCGGGGGTTTCGTGCATGATGCCGGCACAGGCTTGTAAGTAATCAGGATGAGGTTCCACATCCAGGTATTCGCAAATTGGGGTCAGGTTTGCCACGGGATACGTGACGAAGTCTTCATAATGCACGGCAAGCAGATTAATTCTCATGTGATTTCGCAGCCTGATGAGGTTTTCACAATTCGTGAAGTAGTGGTTGATGGAGTTCGCAAAGGTTCGTTTGCCTCTGACCATCATGACGCTGATCACGTCGAATGGGTTGCGGACAACCTGGATCAGTTTTACATCTACATCCGCCATAACGGATAGAAGTTGGGATAAAAGCTGCGGATCTCGGGCGAAGTGCTGCGTGGAGGAGCCAGCTTTTCCATCGCCGATAACCTGAAGTTTTGTGAAACGTCCCTGCCACTGCCCGGGTACCAAGTAGGAATAGGGAGTCAGGCGCCGGGCCGTGACACGTCCTTTCATCAATTCTCTGCGCGAGCCCTTCAGCAACATATGAAATATCTGGCTACGTTTGAATCCGGCAGAGGCGTAATCCAATGCGCCAATTTCATCAGCGAGAATGATATTTGGG
>JBAVJG010000583.1:0-3281 GCA_049687655.1 Anaerolineales bacterium
GCGAAATTGTTCGTGAAATCAAGCGGAATCAGCAGCTAAACTCATAACCCGGAGGTCGCAGGTTCGAGTCCTGCCCCCGCTATAGATTTGACAAAAAAAGGCGTTATAAGCGCCTTTTTTTGTTTAAATTCATTTGGGTTCATGAGAAATTAGCAACTAGGCTCATAATCCCCAGGTTACAAACCCTGTATATTGTTTACGGCTTGTAACCCAAGATACACAGATTCCAAGCCTTTACTAATTTTGCAACGAATCTTTTATACTAGTGTTTTCTTGGTTACGCAGTTGTCCTTAGAAAATGATCAACAGGCTAAAGGAGGTTTGTATGACCAGTTCAAGTTCATCTCAAAACGCCCCTCTTGTTCAAGATGACCGAATCTTACTCCAAACCCGCTTAGTGTTAATATTTGTCGTTCCATTTTTATTGTTGGCATTCTTGATTTTATATTTCTTCCCTGATCTTTCTGGTGAACGCTTTGCTTGGGGAATTAAGCCACACATGACAGCTCTCTTCATTGGATCGGGCTATTTAGGTGGGGCATATATGTTCATCTTTGCCATTTTTGGAAAACGCTGGCACCGTGTCAAAGCCGCCTTTCCCTCTGTTGCCACTTTTACGGTTGCCATGTTGCTTGCAACAATCATTCACTGGGATCGCTTTGACATTAATCATTTTCCCTTCCAACTTTGGTTGATTCTATACATTATTACACCCTTTATTGTTCCCTATCTGTGGATAAAGAACCGCGTCACTGACCCAGGAACTCCTGAATCAGGTGATGTGATTGTTCCGACCTTTGCGAAGTGGGCATTTATGGCATTCGGTGTGATTGGCATTAGCATGGCAATTTTCATGTTCATATTTCCACAGTCCATGATTTCTATCTGGCCATGGACTCTTTCTCCATTGACAGCCCGAATTTTAGGTGGTTGGTTTGGATTATTGGGTGTAGGCGGGTTCTATGTAAGTCAAGATCCACGTTGGAGCGTTTGGCAAGTTCCACTACAAAGCATCACATTTTGGGGTGTTTTGATTCTGATTGGTGCTTTCATGAATCCTCAGGATTTTACGAATGGGTTATGGAATCCATTCACGATTGGGACAGCAGTTGTTATACTTCTGTTGGTTGCTTTCCAAGTAGGGATGAAAAGACTTCGCCAAAGTTAATGGTAGCTTTAACTTTTGCTGCCACATTATGAAGACAATTCTTGAATCGAGATAATATTATGGCAAAAGATAAAAGCCTATTTCATTACGGTAGTCCCTATATGGCAGGGAGAAAATTGTAACCTTGGGATATTTGATTTCTGTTTTGAATTCGCTGCTTCAGTTAGTATTCATCATTGAAAATAGATAGTGTCCCTTATGCTCTAAACCTGGAACAACCGCTCCTGCTCCACCCGGCCCGAGGTAAGACCCGGGTGGAGCAGCTTAATATTAAATTCTCAAAGTTATCCTCAACGAATGAAGGAATCCAAACCTCTGCTGGCAGACGGTCGGAGTATCAGTTCACTCCGCTGGATCGAGGTCTAAGGCCAACACAATGAACTGGGTGAATTGTCCGGGGGAGAAGTTGTTGTCGCTAACGATGACCAACGTCTGCCGTCCGTCGGGCAAGGATGGGCCAAAGGTCATCCCTTCGATATTGTCGATCGGAATCCCCAGATCATCGAAGGCAAACACCTCTCGTTGCGACATCGGCGTGAAGGAGATTGGGGAGCCGCCATCGTAGAGGGCGTCAACACTCAACACATCAGTCGCACCTTTCGTCGAGGCTTCCTTGATCACAATAACATTACCTGTGCCGCCACCAAGGACTCCACCAACAGAGAACGAGCGCTCCATTACCAACATGGTGCCAACGTTATCGATCGGTAGGACTTCGGCGATGCCGTTCACTCCGAAGATTGCCGACGGTTCCGCCCACGGTCCCAGCTCGTACACGTACTCAGCGATTGGTGTGCGATGGCTAAGATCGTAGACCAGGATGCGGGTGAGACTACCATTGGTAAAACTGGAAGCGGGTCCATCCTGGAACAAAGCTCCTTCTCCGGCTGTGACCAGGTTACGCCTATCGGGTGTGAGATTCAGGCTCTCGAAGGAGAGATTGAACCGGACACCTTTGTCAACGCTGTTCGGAATGTACTTGTCCGGGATAGGCAGGGAGGCAGTCACTCGCCCGTTGCGATTGTAGCGCCTGATGAATGGGTCAATGATTGGATCAGCGAAAATATTCCCCTCTGAAGACATGAAGAGAAATCCTTCGCGACCAAGAACCAGCCCTTCCGGATCAAGACCACCCGGGGCGAACGGAGTTTTTCTGTTCTCGTACATCTGCGTGACGTCCACAAACGTCACGTCCCCGTCATCCAGCGTTCCATCGGCCAGGTCGACGGCAACCGTATAATATCGGACGGGATCCCCGGTCGGCCGATTGCCCTGATCGTCGGACACTGCATAGTAAACTTGCCGGCCAGGGTCGAAAGTTATGCTGGACAGGCCGCCAATCTCCGTGCCTTCGAATACTGTGCCAGTTGGCACGACGACTTCGCCAAGGAACTCGACATCGGCTACGGTCTGGGCGCCTCCGGCATCCCGGGCGGAAGTTGCTACCACAGGCGATACAAGCAAAAGAGCCAACAGCACTGTTATCAGTAGGATATTTATATTTCGAGTAACCATTACACTTCCTCCTTTAAAATCTGATGGGTTGATTTTCTCATACGACAGTTATCATTATAAGCTCTGTATGTGGGGGAAAAGGTGACAAACTTTTCGATTCATCAGATTCGCCCGGTTAGAAAGCCAATAAATTTCGCGAGCGCGCAACTTGATGAGCGTGTCACCCAGTGACCATTGCCTCGAAACTCATAATAAAATGCGTTAGCGAGTTGTTCAGTCTTCATCTGCCCCCAGGCCGGCGTGGTTATGGGATCGAGTTCCCCCGCCAGGATCAGGGCGGGAATGTCATTGGTCACAGGTCTATTTTCTCGCGGGTCGGGAAGAATACTGTTCCAATCTTGACAGACCGTGAACAGATATTGACTACTCTTTGGAAGAACGCCGCGATGTCAGATTGTACACCCTGCGCGGCTGTATAAGCGTCTTCACCCGAATTGAAGGGAATCTCTTCAGCGCACTGCACAGATATCTCCAGTCCTAAGGCGCCAGATGTATCAATATACAGGCGGAGCCGATTCTGTAAAATCGAATATTCTCCGGCTTGAATCTAACAGATCATTTTAGGCATGCTGACTGTTACGACGGGATTGTATAACCC
>JBAVJG010000584.1:0-6206 GCA_049687655.1 Anaerolineales bacterium
GTTTACGGTCTGTCTGAAACGTGCGGAAGTGTAGTAGTTGCAAATTTCAATCAGGTTGACAAAAATTTCTTGGTATGTAGGTGAAAAAAGAATCTCCCGGGCGGGAGATTCTTTTCACTTCTAATCCTTATTTTTCGGTCCGACGTGATCCGGTTTCTTAAGTAATCCCGGAGGACTGTGACCCTCTTTCTCGCTGCCGATCAGTCCCAGGTCTTTCCAGATAACCCCCCAGCCAATCCCGTTTGCGCGTTCAGTCAGAAGGCTTTCAGGGTCAGTCCCTATCCCTTCGATTTCACCCGTCTTGAGCGCTAGCATGATCTGACCCATCCCATAGCCGTCACAGAAGTACTCCATGACCCAACCCTCGGTCACACCATAGCGTTCCGCCATTTTGGTTGCAAATGGATGTGGTTTCTCTTGTTTGCCATCCGGGCAGTAGGCGCTGTTACGCTTCCCCCCATCAACCTGATTTTCATCGCCATCATCCTTATCATTGCCATTTCCAACCAGCTTGATAGATTCAGCCATGACAGAGCCATCTTCACCGATCTGCCCTTTGACCAGGATCGAATCGCCAATCTGAATTGAAGACAGATCAAATCCTTCAGACACAACAATCTCATAGGTTATGCCTTTGTTAGACAGGACCGTGATCGTACCGGCACCGACTTCGGTCACTTCCCCTTTGATGTTGATCTTGTCGTTCTTCGCGGAGGCCGAGCCGGCAACCAGCAGGGAAAGCATCAGGATCAAAATGGTGGTCAGTAAGATTCGTTTCATTGATAGATTCCTTTCTTTCGAAAAGTTTATTCGGTCAGACCTGTCAATCGCCAGATTTCTTCCCAGGTGAAGCCATCCGCAAGCATCTGTAACAGTTCTTCGGCTGGCGTGCCGCTCTGGGATTCGGTTTCCAGCGCAACCAGGATGTCTTCGAACTCGGCCCCGTTGCAAAACCAGGTGACGACCTCTGCATAATCGGTGAAGTCATATTCATCTGCAATGGACTCCCCGATCGGGCTGACTTCCCCACCCAGGCAGTCAGGCGACATTGTTTCAGCGACTGAAGTTGCCTCCGTTACAGGGGTCTGAACTATCTCTTGCGTTGGCTCGCTGATTGGATCAACGGTTTCCGGCTGGGAAACTTGTGGAGTTGGGGTATTCTGCTCAAGAGGCAAGGATTGCCCAACTCCGCAAGCGTGCACCAGCAGGGTGATCAATAACACGGGAAGTAGAAAACGCTTCGTCACAATAATATTCTTTCATTAACAAGACGGAGAACAGCGCTTTAGGTAACGCACAGGTTTCATAGATTTTCTGTGTCAATTACAGACCTACTGCTTCTTGCATAATTAAGTGAATTTTGAACGATCAGAATACGGGCAAATTGCAGCTATTCAGGTTCAATTTTTTACGCAGCACACAGTGGGATTGGAGAGAGCTAGGAGTGAGCATTTACCCTTACCCCCTAGCCATTCCTCGTCAACAGTTCTGGCTATTGCATCCTCTGACAAACCAAGTGGTTTGAGAACTGATCTTAGAAAGACAATTTTTCATTTGCCATATATGACCCTCCTTAAAAATTGGGGGGCGGACAATTGTCCGCCCCATCTTACTTCTAGCTTCGCGCTTCCTCGAGGTAATCCTCCGGCAGCCAGCAACACAGAACCAATTCGCGTGCTGCCTTAACCTCGTCCATACGGCCGAACTTAGTGTTGTGAGGCGCATTGTGGAGCAGTTCGGGATCGGACTTGGCTTCCTCGGCGATCTTGATCAGTGTGTCAGCAAAGCGGTCGAGGGTGTCTTTGTTTTCGGTCTCAGTTGGTTCGATCATCAACGCTTCGTGCACGATCAGCGGGAAGTAATTTGTGGGTGGGTGGAAGTCGTAGTCCATCAGGCGCTTGGCAATATCCAGCGCGCGGACATCCGAGCCTGCGAAACGGCCTTCGGCCACGAATTCGTGCATACAGATGCGGTCATACGGGATTGTGTAGGTGTCACGTAGACGGGCCTGGATGTAGTTGGCGTTCAGGACTGCGTATTCGGCAATCTGACGCAGACCATCCGGTCCGTGCATGGCGATGTAGGTGAAGGCGCGCACCAGGCCGCCACCAAAATGACCATGGAAAGCCTTCATGCGACCAATCGACTTTTCAGGGTAAACAAAGCCGAAAAGCGGAGCCAACTCATCGTCACCCTCTTCAACAATACCAACCAACGGCGCGGGCAGGAAATCTGCCAGATGGGCCGCCACACCGACCGGGCCGGAGCCTGGTCCGCCGCCACCGTGCGGGACGGCGAAAGTTTTGTGCAGATTGAAGTGCATCAGGTCGATGCCCAGGTCACCGGGACGGAGGATGCCGAGCAATGCGTTCAGGTTGGCACCGTCACCGTAGACCAGGCCGCCGCAATCATGCACGATCTTGACCACTTCTTCCACATGCTCGTCGAACAGACCCAGCGTGTTGGGATTGGTCAGCATCAGGCCCAGGACAGTGTCATCGCAAACGGATTTCAAGGCTTCGATGTCCACGTTGCCGCGCTCATCGGAGGGGACTTGCACAACATCCAGCCCCATCATGCCAGCGGAGGCAGGATTAGTACCATGCGCCGAATCAGGGATCAGCATCTTGACACGTTTGGCATCCCCGCGCGATTTATGATAGGCGCGCATGATCAGCACGCCGGTGAATTCTCCGTGGGCGCCGGCTGCAGGTTGGAGTGTTATAGCCGCAAAGCCGCTAATTTCTTTCAGCCATTCCTGCAGGGTGTACATCAGGGCCAGGTTGCCCTGGACGGTCTCGATGGGTTGCAGCGGATGGGTGAACAGAAAGCCCGGCAGGCGGCAGGTATCTTCATTGATCTTGGGATTGTACTTCATCGTGCACGAGCCGAGCGGGTAGAAGCCACCGTCCACGCTGTAGTTGAAAGTGCTCAGGTGCATGTAGTGACGGACCACGTCCACTTCTGCCAACTCGGGCAGGGGCAGGTCCTCTCGCAGCATGGAATCGGGCAACTCGGAGCGTGGCACGCCCGGGTCCGGGAATAAGACGCCGGTGCGTCCGGGGGAGGACAGGTCAAAGATAGTGGGTTCTACCACTTTGGGTTCAATGTTCAAAGTTACGTCAGTCATGAGCCACCTCCGCTAAAACTTCGACCAGCGCGTCGATTTCTTCCTTACTGTTCATCTCAGTCACGGCGATCAACATGTGGTCCTTGAGGGCCGGGTAATCCTTACCCAGGTCATAGCCACCAACGATACCGTGCTCGAGTAGGTGTGCGTTGACTTCTTCGACCGGCTGGCCAACGCACAGCGCGAACTCGTGGAAGTATGATTCGGAAAAGCACAGCCCCATGCCGGGCAGTTTGCTCAGTTGTTCGGCGGCATAGTGGGCTTTGTGATAGCACAACTCGGCTACCTGACGTAGTCCCTTTTTGCCAACCAGCGAGAGATAGACAGCCGAAGCCAACGCCAGCAGGCCCTGGTTGGTGCAGATGTTGGAGGTGGCACGCTCGCGTTTGATATGCTGCTCACGGGCAGTCAGAGTCAATACGTAGGATTTTTGGCCGTGTGTGTCGATCGTCTCGCCAACCAGGCGACCAGCCATTTTGTGGACGTACTTCTTGCGAGTGGTGAAGAAGCCCAGCGAAGGGCCACCGTACCACATAGGGATGCCGAGCGGCTGGCCTTCACCAACCACAATATCAGCTTCCATCGCGGCAGGGGTTTTGAACATGGCCAGCGCAGTAGGATTGGCGACCACACAGACCAGCGCACCTTTTTCGTGGGCCAGTTCGGTCAGTTTGGTGAAATCGAAGATACGGCCGAAGAAATCGGGATATTGGACAATGACCAGTGCGGTATTTTCATCGATGAATTCCGTCAACGCTTCGGGACCGGTCTCCAGGTCTGCCTCCGCGTTATCCCCGGCCAATTCAAGGTCCATGCCGCGTGTGTAGGTGCGGATGACTTCGCGATATTGGGGATGGACAGTGGGGGAGATAACTACCTTGGTGCGTTTGCCGCGGAAGACGGCCCAGGCCAGATTGATGGCTTCGGCAGCGGCGGTGGCACCATCGTAATGGGAAGCGTTTGACACTTCCATGCCGGTCAGCGCGGACATCAGGCTCTGGTATTCGAAGATTCCCTGCAGGGTGCCCTGCGAGATTTCCGGCTGGTAGGGTGTATATGCCGTGTAAAACTCGCCGCGGCGCAGGATATGGTCAACGACGGAGGGGATGTAATGGTTGTACATGCCCGCGCCCAGAAAGGAAACCAGCTCGCGCGTGGACTCATTGGCAGCAGCCAGTTCGCCGAGTTCAGCCGCGGCTTCCATTTCAGTAATTGCGGGGGGCAGATTCAGATTGGGGAAACGATGTTTGGCCGGGACAGCCTCGAAGAGATCGTCAAGTTTCTTGACGCCTACAGTCTCTAACATCGCATCCCGCTCTTGGGGTGATATTGGGATATATGTCATTTTACCTCCATGTCATTGCGAGCCACCTGAGGTGGCGTGGCAATCTCATAATTATGAGGAGATTGCTTCGTTGCTACGCTCCTCGCAATGACAAATGAAACTAGTGCTCGCGTCCTTCGCAGTATTTCTCGTACTCGGCTGCGTTCATGACCTCACCGGGCTCTCCATCCTCGACCTGGACCATCCAGCCTTCGCCGTAGGGATCGCTGTTGAGAACTTCGGGGTTGTCGGCCAGCGCTTCATTGACCGCCACCACTTTGCCACTGGCAGACGCGTAAGTCTCGGCAGATGCTTTTACAGATTCAACAGACGCGATCGCTGATCCGGCTTCCGCATCATCGCCATCCTCAACCAGGATCTCGACGAAGACGATGTCAGAGAGTTGGTCCTGAGCGTAATCGGTCAGACCCATCTTACCGGTTTCGGAGTCGAACCACTCGTCAGATTTTGTGTACTTTAGGTTAGCAGGGGTATTCATTAGGGGCTCCTCGTAATAAATGGATTTGGCGAATCAAAAAGGACGCGCGTTGTATCAACGTGCGTCCTCTGTCTTGAACCTGAGAGATTCGCTTGTCAGCTCTTTAGTTGTGTAGTCTAGTTAGTTTTGTAGTATTTTAACTACCCAACTAGCAAACTATCCAACTACTAAACTAAACAAACTTGCACCGTCGGTGTCTCTTGCGATAACTTTCTGCAAGGAGACTTTCCAGAGAAATCAGGAACAGGGTCCTTTTACCTGAGAGTTTCGTCTGGCTTCGCCTTATTTCCAGACTTGCACCTTCGGTGCTCTTGAACGTAGAAACGACTTCCGTCGTTTATTAACAGCGACTAAAGTCGCTACTACATTTTTCGAGTCTCTTCCCTGTTCTCCGTATGAATTGTACGGTTTCATTCTACGGGGGAGGGGGACAGAAGTCAAGAGGAAGAACATCCTGATTTTGTGTCCGCTTCGGTTACTTGGACTTTTAGTCTGCTTCCTCTTCGGAATCTGTCTCCGTTTTCTCCCCCGCAACCTTGCGCGGGCGAGGCTTCTTCGGCTTGGGAGCTTCAGGGACCTCAGGAGCGGCTTCTCCTACCGGGGATTCGGTTTCAGCCTCAGGAGTCTCATTCGAGGGTGAAGCAGGCCCAGGGGTGGCGGGAGGCGCGGGTGAGACAGGGGCTTCCGGCGCGACCGGGTAAGGAATCCCATTTAAGTTGGCAAAGTATTCCTTGACCTGCGGGTCATTGTAGAAGACCAGCGAGAGGATGCCGACGATCATCGAGAAAACGTTCCCCGTAAATACGGTCAGGATTTCGAGGATGGCAATCGTAGTCGAGGGTTGGACAGGCTGCGGGGGGTTGCCCAAGAGCTTAAGGGCATAGATAATTTCGAATACGCCCAGAATGGTCGGCAGAATCGTAAATACCGCCAGACACGCTAGAATGATTGTCGGGACTACCACCGCAGTGGCAATCAATCCCCAGAAAACGTTGACAATCCCGCTAATGAGAGTAGTAACGGCAATGGTTTTCACCAGGCCGGGGCTGTCTCCATAAGGGGAATATGTAGTTTCGCTCATGATGTACTCCTTAAATTGTTTGCTAATGAGACTTACGAAAGAAGCCGGAATAGGTTGCAAACAATTAAACAAAAAGTCCTGCTCACGCGAGCAGGACTTCGAATTGCTGGAGGGTAACTTACGCCCAGCCTTGCCCCTTGATGAAGTTGGTGACCACAGGTATTTCGAACAT
>JBAVJG010000585.1:0-1694 GCA_049687655.1 Anaerolineales bacterium
GTTTGCCGATCCTGAGCATCGTTAATGCGCGCCGCCGCAAACTGAAGTATTTGCCGCCCAAGATCGCTATCGAAGGCCATGGCATCAAACGCGGACTGACGGCCGTCGAAGCCGCCATCCTGATGGAGCAGCCGCTTGATAAGGTCATGACCATGATCCTGTTCGGTGCCATCAAGAAGAACGCTGCCGAAGTTGAGACGCGCGATCCGCTAAAGCTGAAGATCACAGAACCGCTGCCTGAAAACCTGCATGAATATGAAAAGCAGTTTTTAGAGGCCTTCCGTCCGGATGCCAATCTCAAGCAGCGCCGGGAAGACCTGCAGGATATGACCATCAATCTGGTCAAGTCTGTCTCCCAGAAGATGAAGGGCTTCAGCCGTAAAGAAACGGTAGAGTATTACAAGAACATCATGGAACGCGCCTGGGCACAGATCGCAGCCGCGGATACACCTGAAGTACAGAGCAAGCTGTTCGACGACGCCATGGAATGGACCATGCTCGACAAAGATTACGACGAGCGCACGCGCCGCACCTTCACAGGGCCTATCTTCGTGCCCATGTGGTGGGGACGCTATGATCCCGGTTATGGACGCTCTGTGGGTGGTGCCCGCCCCGTCTCTGTGGGAGGCTCAGCCCCCTCGTCACGCCCGAGCGGCCTGCCCGGCGCAGACTTTTCCGCCTCGGTCGTGGGTGGCGTGCAGACCTTCTCGCAGAAGGTGATCGGCAACGTGAGTGACTTCACCAGCCGCGTGACCAATAAAACCAATCCGGTCCCCAAATCCACCAGCAGCGGTAGTCGTAGGTCTGGCGGCGGCGGATGCGCCTGTGCGTGCGCCTGTGCCGGTTGTGCCTGTGCCTGTGCGGGGGGAGGAAGATAACGGAGTCGAATGTCTCCAGACATTCGAGGAAGATATGGATAAATCCTTTAGAAGAGCACCACACAATCCGCCACACTGGTTCCAAGCCAATACGATTTATATGCTAACAGCATCTATATACCAAGGTCAACACCTGATACTTTCACCTGACCGTAAAATCGCGTGGCGCGATTCTTTTATTGAAGCTGCGAAGCTATACGGTTGGTGCATTATTGCGTGGGTTGTCTTGAATAATCATTATCATGTTATGGTGGAAGCGCCTGGAAATCCTTCAAGTTTATCTAAGTTTATTGGTAGCTATCACAAATTCACTGCCAGGCAGTGGAATGATGAAGATATTCTATCTGGTCGAAAAATTTGGTGGAATTACTGGGATACCTGCATCCGTTCAGAGAATGATTATGAAAAAAGGTTGCGTTATATTTTCTGGAATCCTGTGAAACATGGACTAACAGAAAATGCCGAGGATTATCCATTTAGTAGTTACAAAGATTATTTAGAACTACAAGATAGTTTTGATTTTACCGGTTTGGAAGAGGTGAATGATGTCCCCGAGTTTTAAAAATATTCTCACCACTGGACTCCAACGTCTCCAGACGTTGACTTCTGGCAAAGTCCAAAGTCTCCCGACTTTGGACTTCACTCGCATATTCCATTACTCCATCGAAAACCCGGGCGAGAAATCCCGCGTGCACCTGCGCATGGATACGGACGGTCACGGCACGCTGGTGGTCAACGCCAACCGGGTCATGCACTTAAATCCGACTGCGGCGTTGATGGCCTGGCTTTTGTTGGAAAAAACAGATGAAAAGGATG
>JBAVJG010000586.1:0-10514 GCA_049687655.1 Anaerolineales bacterium
CAGCTGGGACGTACACTCTATCGATTGCTGGCACAGGTGAAGATGCGGCCGCTACTGGTGATCTGGATATCACTGGGTCACTGGAAATCGTCGGAGCGGGGGCTGAAACGACCATCATCGATGCGGACGATCTCGATCGCATCTTCCAGATTATCCCGGGCGCTAGCCTGATGGCGCAAGGTCTCACCATTCGCAACGGAAATTGGGACACAGGCTCGGGCGTTTATGTGGCTCCCGGCGGAACCTTCATTCTGAATGAAGGTGTGATTGCCGACAATATCGCCTCAAGTGGCGGCGGCGTGTTTTCAAGCGGCAATACCACGATTCGCGGAAGCCTGGTCGTCAACAATTCTTCCAGTCTCGATGATGGCGGCGGGCTGTTTGCCTCATCAACCGGTATTATGATCTTGGAGAATTCCACCGTCGCCAACAACGGTGCGGCAAATTACGGCGGCGGTCTGGTGACGACCGGAAATGTCGAGGTCAGCATCACCAACGTCACGTTTGCCGGAAACAGCGCTGAGTACGGCGGTGGCCTGGCGACGACCGGACAGGCCGAGGTCGACATCAACAATGTCACGTTTGCCGGAAACAGCGCTGAGTACGGCGGAGGTGTGTATGTCTGGAATGGCACAATAAGTGTGCAAAACACCATTGTCGCCAACAGCCCAAGCGGGGAGAATTGTGAAGGAAAACCGATCGTTTCACTTGGCAACAACCTGTCTAGCGACGGTAACTGCAACTTCACAGCTACGGGTGATCTGCTCAATGCGGATCCCCTTCTCGGTCCACTCAGCTATTACGGTGGCCCGACCCAGACGATGGCGCTCCTGTCGGATAGCCCGGCCATTGACGCCGGGAATAATGACGCTTGTGCTGCTACCGATCAGCGCGGTGTGAGCCGTCCACAGGGTGACACCTGCGACATAGGCGCCTTTGAATTTGCAGGCCCCAGCATTTTTGTTGTGACAAATACGAATGATAGCGGGGACGGCTCTCTACGCCAGGCGATCCTACATGCCAATGCCGCTTCAAATTCGGACAATGATCCGGATGAGATCCAGTTCGATATCCCGGTCGATATCCCCGGTGCGGGCGTACAGACGATTGCCCCCTTCTCTGTATTACCCGTAATCACCGATCCGGTGGTGATTGACGGGTACACCCAACCTGGTGCGTCTGGCAACGATGCGATACTCTTGATCGAACTGAGTGGCATGAACATCCCAGGTGCAACCGCGTTGAACTTTGGTAGCGGCTCGGACGGGAGCAGCGTGCGTGGTCTGATAATCAACAATGGTTTTGGGATCGGTATCCTGGTCAATGAGGAGGCAAAAGGAATCAGCATCCGGAGCAACAGCATCCATGACAACACTGGTCTGGGCATCGACCTCGCTGGTGATGGCGTCACCTTCAATCACGCTGGCGTAGTCTCTGGTCCGAACAATTACCAGAACTACCCTGTCTTGAGTCTGGCAACCTCGGATGGCAGCACAACCCGCGTGGGAGGCGCATTGGTCTCGAATGCAAATCAGTCCTATACCATCGATATATACACCAATCCGACTTGTGCCCCGAGCTGGTTCGGTGAAGGTCAGACCTATATGGGTTCCTTCGAGGTAACCACCGACGCTAGCGGCGTGGCCCTCTTCGATCAAACTGTCAGCGCCGGCACGGTCGAACCGTACGGAATCTCTGCGACGGCCACCGGACAGGATGGCACCTCTGAGTTTTCCTACTGCCGTCCGGTCGCTACGCCCAACCTGAACTGGGTCCAGGCACAGACGGTGTCGAACGACTCCCAAACCCAGCAGTTCATCACGGACCGTTTCCAGGAGAAATGGTTCAAGTTTTCGGTCCAACCGGGCCAACTGGTGCATGTTAAACTGACCAGCCTGCCCGGCAGCGCTGTCAGCTTGCATCGTGACCCCTTCCCGATCTATAACGCATTGATCAATCCGGAGAACGCAACATTGTTGAGCGCGGAAGCCGCGGACACGGCCTTTCTACCCTCCGGTTCGCTGCCCTCTGGTTCGTTGCCTTCCGGGTCCTTACCCTCCGGCTCGCTACCCTCGGGTTCATTGGAGTCCGACTCCTTACCGACCGGTTATTTGCCGTCGGGTTCATTGCCATCCGGTTCACTGCCCTCGGGCTCGTTGCCCTCCGGGTCGCTTCCCTCGGGTTCGCTGCCTTCAGGCTCGTTACCCTCCGGGTCACTACCTTCCGGATCGTTGCCCTCGGGTTCGCTGCCTTCCGGTTCCCTGCCCTCGGGTTCCTTGCCGTCTGGTTCCCTGCCCTCGGGTTCGCTGCCGTCCGGTTCCTTGCCTTCGGGCTCGTTGCCCTCCGGTTCGCTGGATGCCTACGCCAGTGCTGCGCGACGCAGTCTGTTGGGCATCTCCATGAACCCGTATGCGACCGTGCAGACCATCGACCGCAATACCTATGACCTGCGGGAAGATTTGTACGTGCGCGTGGTGGGTCCTTTTGACCTTTCCACCCCCTTTAAGCTCGAGGTGACGGTCGAGGGCGGGATCTGTGATTCAGTTCAACCCGTTCCGAGTTCGCTCGCGGTTTTCTCCGGAACCGGGCCTGCTTCCGGTTCCTATAACACCCTGATTCTGACCGATTCCGGCCGTTTGCATGGCACCTCATCGGAGATCACAACTGCCCTGTCCAATCTGGGAATCCTCGCAGGCCGCAGCGATGTGAACGGTGTCGTGATCGATCTTAATTCTTCCCAGTATCCACGTGTGGCCTTTGCCAATGCTCAGGCGGATCAGAATATGGGTTGCCCCTTTGCCAAAAACACGGCAGCAGCTGAAATCAAGAAAGTGATCGACGCTTACTGGTCGGCAAATTCGACTTTGGAATATATTGTCCTGGCTGGCGGCGCGGATGTCATCCCCTTCTTCCAGGTCCCGGATGTTTCCGGTCTGGCCAACGAGAGAGATTATGTTGTGCCGGTTGCACCCATGACAGCCTCCGAAGCCGGGTTGGAGACCAACCTGGTGCAGGGGCAGGACGGCTACGGCTCGCAGGTTGAGATCACGCAGGCCGGACACACCCTGGCGTACCCCGGTCTTGCCACGGGGCGGTTGGTAGACACTGCCAGTGACGTCAGCGCCGCGGTGAATGCCTACATCCAGACGGACGGCGTGATCGAACCGAACTCCTCCCTGGTTACCGGTTACGATTTTGTCGGTGATGCGGCGGAAGCGGTCAAGACCGAGCTGGATGCGGGTACGAATTCCACTGCTGACACTCTGATCCAGCCGGTCGGGGAAGCTCCTGCCGGTCCTAACGCGTGGACAGCGGATCAATTGCGCACGAAACTGCTGGCCGGTAACTTCGACATTGCCATGCTTTCCGGGCACTTCAGCGCAGGCAGCCTGCTGGCGGCTGACTACACTACACAACTTTCAGCGGCAGAAATTTCGGTGGACCTGACTGGTGACTTGTTCTTCGCATTGGGGTGTCACGGTGGCTACACCATCCCCAGCAGCGATCTGTTAGTGGGCGATCTGTTTGAGGGCGCTTCGCCAGATCCGGATTGGGCCAAAGCCTTCCTGCGTATGGGGGCGGCAGGTTACATCTCTGCCACCGGTTATGCTTACGGTGACACCGAACTGACCGAATACGGTGAGCGGCTCTTCCTGCTCATGGTACAGCAACTGCGCACGGGGGAAGGTCCGGTCTCTGTTGGACAGGCCATCGTCAAAGCCAAGCAACAGTACCTGGCAGAGAAAGCCCAACTGACCGGCATCGATCAGAAGACCATCGTCGAGATGACGCTTTACGGCCTCCCCATGATGAAAGTGAATATGCTCGGGGAGCGCCTCCCCGCACCGTCCGACAGTTCAATAGTCAGTGGGACCACGACCGCCGGCGGTTCCGGGGCAAGCTTTGGTCTAAGCAGTACTGTTGTCACGTTGGCTCCGGAAGTTACTACCGAGATGAAGTCGCTGTTGGATTTGTCTGATGATCCGCCCGTAACCACCGTAACCACCACGTACCTCACCGGGCCGGACGGTGGTGTGGTTGCCAATCCCTTTGAACCGATTTATCCGAAGGCGATCTACAACGTCAGTGCGAACGGCCTCGTGTTGCGCGGTGTCGCCTTCCGTGGCGGCAGTTACAGTGACGAGACCGGTGTGGTGCCGCTGACCACCTCGCCGACGACCGAAACCTCCACAGCCCATCTTTCCTATAACACGGAAGTGTTCTACCCGACCCAGATCTGGTCGCCGAACTACTATGATGCCTTCATTGGTGGGAACACGCAGCTGGTGATTTTTCCAGCACAGTTCCAGTCTAGTGAGCCTGGCGCTATCGATGGTACTCGGCGAACTTTCAGCCAATTGAACCTTGAGCTTTACTACCTACCTTCGAATTGGACTGCTTCAAGCAGCTCAGCAGTGACCAAAGCTGCGGCGGTCAGCGCTGCTCCAGTCATCCTGGGTGCCTCGGCGCTTGAAAGTGGCGGTGATGTGACTTTCAGTGTGAACGCCGTAACCGATGGGTCGGCGGGTGTACAAGCCGTCTGGGTGCTATATACCGGGAAACCCGGTAGCAGCCTGCACGGCGCGTGGCTTCCGCTCGATCTGACCATGGATTTGAATGATCCTACACTTTGGCAAGACACATTCACACTTCCATCAGGTGCGAACGCAGACGATATCCGGTTCATGGTGCAGGCAGTTGGCGGCGCCGGTTTAACGACCCTGGCCACAAACCTGGGTGCGTACTATCGAGTCACGCCTGAAAACGCTCCACAGTTTCAAGCAACTGAGATCAGTCTGTTGTCGCCCCCGTCCTCCGGCACCTACCTGCATGATAGTACGTTCAACCTGCTATTAACGGCGGATGGGCAGCCTCTCGAAGGTAAGTTCGTAACACTCGATATAGGTGGTCAGCAGGCCCTGGCGAAAACAGATGAAAACGGAATGGCAACCATCCCCTTGAAACCGGTTATTGTGCCTGGAGATTACACCATCCAGACCAGCTTCCGTGGTGATGCCAACTACCTTGCCTCAACCGCTACCAACCCGTTTGCATTGAATAAAGACAGTACATCAGTCACCGTCACGCCGGAATCGGCTACCGTTCTTGTAAACCAACCAACACCGTTTGTTGCGGTTGTAAAAGACTCTTTCAACCGTCCGCTGGGCGGCAGGTCAGTGTTCTTCGTTGTATATAACAACGGAACGACTTTTGTGCGCTCTGTAATCGCTGATTATCTGGGTAATGCCCCGTTAGGTGCCGTGCCCTTACCCACCGGCTCCTATACCGTTGACGTTTATTTCAACGGCCTGATCCCGGTTGGAACCGGCCAGATGGTAACTTTGAGTGACAATTATTACAAGAGTTCCGGTCCGGTCAGCGCATCGTTCACGATTGTAGAAGACACGACACCTCCGACGATCACAGCCAGCGCTACGAACGCTGATAATACTTCCTATATAGCCGGTGATTGGACGAATCAAACTGTAACGGTCCATTTCACCTGCAGCGATGCAGAAAGTGGTGTGGCTGACTGCCCGGCGGACCAGCTCTTTAGCACCGATGGCAGCTTCACAGCCACTGGTACAGCGACAGATGTTGCTGGCAATTCCGCTGATGCCAGCTTCGGGCCGATCATGATCGATAAGACTGCTCCAACGCTTTCACCCAGCGTATCGCCTGATCCGGTTTCCCTTAACGGGGTTGCAATTGCCACAGCCGGGGCAACAGACAGCGGCTCAGGGGTTGCCACGCAAAGTTGCGGCCCTGTTTCGACGGATACTATTGGAACCTATTCTGTTACCTGCACAGCGACTGATAACGCGGGGAATACTGCTACGGCTACAGTGAACTACCAGGTGGTCTACAATTTCATCGGCTTTTTCGATCCAGTGGAGAACCCACCCACCTTTAATCTGGTAAAGTCGGGGCGAGCTGTTCCTATAAAGTTCAGCTTGAACGGTGACCGGGGAATGGATATTTTCGCGCCCGGTTATCCGCGGTCTGAGGAGATTTCGTGCGATGCTGTAGATACGGTTAACAATGTCAACAATACACTATCGGACAGTGCGAGTAGTCTCAGCTATGATTCGACTGCAAAACAGTATAATTATGTTTGGAAAACCGAGAAATCCTGGAGTGGTAGCTGTCGACAGTTGATAGTAGGATTGATTGACGGACAGTCGTATATGCTGAATTTCAAGTTCAAGTAAACCGACCAAGAGGGCGTTTATGTGAACGAGATTGTTTGCATAAACGCCCTTTTTGAAAGCATGGAAGTGTATGTACTCTGATTGTGTAAATTAGGCTCTCATGGAATCTTTGTACGCCTATATTCCAACTGACCGGCGGTTCGCACTGGCGCAAAGTTCGGAGTTGCCAGACCATACCACCGGTGCAGCACTATTTGCTGACATATCAGGCTTTACTCCACTGACGGAAGCCTTGGTGCGGGCACTCGGTCCCCAGCGCGGAGCCGAAGAATTATCGCATTGGTTGAATAGAATTTACGGTGCTTTCATCGATGAGGTCGATAAATATCACGGCAGTGTGATGGCCTTCAGTGGGGACGCGATCACGTGCTGGTTCGATGACCAAGGGGACGTTTATAGCGGACCACATCCTATAATTTCCAGTGCATTCCAGGCAACTGCCTGCGGCCTGGCGATGCAGCAAACCATGCAGCAATTTGCCCAGGTTGAGGTTCCCGGAGCGGGCTCTGTCTCGCTGGCGATCAAGGTTGTTGTCACGGTTGGCCCGGCGCGCCGTTTCCTGATCGGTGACCCGGATATCCAGCTCATTGATGTCCTTGCTGGAGAGACACTATACAGATTGGCGTACGGTGAGCACCATGCTGAACGAGGTGAAGTGTTGCTGGATCAACCAACGGTTACCGCTTTAGGCGATCAGATCCATGTGTTGGAATGGCGTGATGATCCCGAAAGCGGCGAGCGCTTTGCCGTCGTAGATGATCTGAATGCCCTCGTAGATACCGACCCCTGGTCGCAGATGGACTCGGATGTATTGAGCGACGATCAGATCCGACCCTGGTTGCTGCCACCGGTATATGAGCGTTTGACCAGCGGAATGGGAGAATTCCTGACCGAGCTGCGCCCAACGGTAGCATTGTTCCTGAGATTTTCCGGTATCGACTATGATGGAGACGCGGAGGCGCAGTCCAAGCTCAATACTTATATGCAGGCGGTGCAACGTATCCTGGCTCGCTATGACAGCTACATGCTCCAGTTGACGATAGGTGACAAAGGTAGTTATTTCTACGTTTCCTTTGGCGCACCGTTGGCTTATGAAGATGACGCCATCCGCGCGGTTGCGGCAGCGCTGGAATTGCGCGACTTAAAAATGGACTTCATTACTGAAGTGCAGATCGGCATCAGCCAAGGACGTATGCGCACTGGTGCGTACGGCAGCAAAAGTCGCCGTACGTATGGGGCGTTGGGTGACGATGTCAACATGGCAGCCCGCCTCATGCAGAGTGCCGAACCTGGTCAGGCGTTGGTCAATCAAAACGTCCGCAAAGCCACCGACGATAGTTTCACCTGGGAAGAACTGGCACCGTTGCAGGTCAAGGGCAAGTCACAGCCGGTGACAGCGTTCCGGCTGATCGCGCAACAGGAACGGCATGACATCCGCTTGCACGAACCTAAGTATGCCCTGCCCATGGTGGGCCGCAAAGCCGAACTGGCCTTGATCGAAGAGAAGCTCGATATGGTACAGCGGGGGAACGGTCAGATTGTAGGGATCACCGCTGAGGCGGGCATGGGCAAGTCACGCTTAATCGCCGAGGTGATTCGCCTGGCGAGAGGGCGTAATGTGCTGGGGTATGGAGGCGAGTGCCAGTCTTATGGCAACCACACCAGCTATCTGGTCTGGCAGAGCATCTGGCGCGGATTCTTTAACCTGGACCCGGCCTGGTCGACGGCTGAACAAGTCGAAGTACTGGAGCAAGAATTGGCCCGGATCGACCCGGCGCTGCTCCCGCGTTTGCCGCTGCTGGGGGCGTTGCTCAACCTGCAAATTCCCGATAACGAACTGACCGGTTCCTTCGATGCCAAACTGCGCAAAGAGTCGCTCGAATCTCTTTTGGTTGATTGCTTGCTGAAACGAACGCAGGAAATCCAACTGCTGCTGGTGCTGGAAGATTGCCACTGGCTCGATCCGCTCTCTCATGACCTGTTGGAAGTGATCGGACGCGCGGTGGGAGATATTCCGGTGTTGATCGTGTTGGCGTATCGACCGCCACAAATGGAGCGGCTGCTGGCTCCCCGCGTCACTCAACTATTCTATTTCACCGAGGTTCCACTTAGCGATCTGCCGGCTGATGAAATCGAACAACTTGTGGCTTACAAGCTTAGTCAAACGTACGGAGAGCAAACCAATCTCCCGAAAGCTTTCGTCGAGCAAATCAGCCTGCGCGCCGAAGGCAACCCGTTCTATATCGAGGAACTTCTGAATTACCTGCACGATCGGGACATCGATCCGCAACAACCCGAAGCCCTCGAGCAGATCGACCTGCCGAACAGTCTGTACAGCCTGATTCTCAGCCGCATCGATCAGCTTACCGAAAACCAGAAGACTCTGATCAAGGTAGCCAGCGTTATTGGGCGTTTGTTCCAGGCAGCCATGCTATGGGGCGTTTTCAATCAATTCGGTGACCAGGAGCGGGTCCGGAATGATCTGGATACTCTGAGTGACCTGGATCTGACGCCCATGGACACGCCTGAACCGGAGCTGGCTTATCTTTTCAAGCACATCCTGACTCAGGAAGTCACTTACGAAACCTTACCCTTTGCCACGCGTGCCAGGCTACACGATCAGATCGGGGGATATATCGAGAACACCTATCAGGATGCGCTTGACCAGTATGTTGACCTGCTGGCATATCACTTCGAGCACAGTGAAAACCTGGAGAAGAAACGCAATTATCTGCTGATGGCGGGTGAAGCTGCTCAGGAAGATTACGCAAATGCGGCGGCCATCACATACTATCAAAAGGTATTGCCATTACTGCCGGAAGAGCGGCAAGTCGAAGTGATGCTGAACCTGGGCCAGGTGCTCGAGTTGGTAGGCGATTGGGAAGAAGCGGAAGGGATCGACCGGCAGGTAGAAAACCTGGCGAGCCGCCTGGACGATGTGCCCGGTTATGCCCAGGCGCAACGGGCATTGGGATGGCTGTTAAGAAAGCAAGGTGAATATGCTGAGGCTGAAAATTGGTTGCGTGAGGCTCGCGAGAGCTATCAGAAGTTGGGAGATAGCGCCGGTGTCAGTCATGCGGTGGCCGATATCGGGGAGATATACCGGTTGCAGGGCCAGTATGACAAGGCGCGCGTTTATTATGACGAAAGCCTGAGTCTGACGGGTAACATTTCAGGCGCCCAAATTCGTCAGGCAGCGCGAGCTCACACACTCAAAGGCGCAGGGACAGTTGCCACCTGGCAGGGCGATTACACTACTGCTCGTGAACTCAACCAGGAAAGCCTGGCGATTCGCCGCGAATTGGGCGATACTCCTGGTGTGGCTACCCTGCTTAACAACCTTGGAATTATTGCCCGCTTCCAACGTGACCTGACGAGCGCGCGCCAGATGAACGACGAGAGTCTGGCGCTATTCCGTGAACTTGGGGACCGCTGGGCAGTCGGACAATTGCTGAACAACCAGGCCTGTGTTGCCAGTGACCAGGGGGAGTACGCCGAGGCGCGCCAGTTGCTCCAGGAAAGTCTGATCATCCGCCGGCAGTTGGGTGACAGGGCTGGTCTGGCGCTTTCGCTCAATACCTTAGCTGATGTCGTGCTGGATGAAGGCGATCATGCTGCGGCGCGTCCGCTGCTAGATGAGAGCTTAGAGATCAACCTTGAGTTGGGCGACCAGACAGCCATCGCCTATTTGTTCGAGGATTATGGGGGATTAGCAGCAGCTGAAGCCAGGCCGGAACTGGCTTTGCAGTTGGCTGGCTTTGCTGCCGCCTTACGCGAGTCCATTGGCGCTCCGCTTCCACCTGCAGAGCAGGCACGTGTCGATCGTATGCTTGCGCCAGCGCGGGAAGCACTGCCAGAATCTCTTGCTACAGCCAACAGGGAAGTCGGGCGATCTTTGAGATTAGAACAAGCTATTGAATTGGCGCTAAATTCACTCTAACAGGACTTTCGCAATGTGCGTAAGTCCTGTCTAAGAATGATCCGAACGCTATAAACTTAGCCGCTCTCCAAGATCGAGCATCCGATAGGGGCAATAGCTTTGGATATTGTAGAAAATAATGGCCGCGCCTTTTGGACTTTTTTACGCGGAATCCTACAGAGCCGAAATTCTTCCCATGCAAGTGAGATTGTATAATTCACGTATGTCGCATCTCATAGAACAATTTTTGCTAGACCCTGATGTAGTTTTTCTCAACCACGGCTCGTTTGGGGCAACGCCGAAGCCTGTGTTCGCTGTTTATCAAAATTGGCAGCGTGAACTGGAGCGCCAGCCAGTCGAGTTCTTGGACCGGCAATTTGCTG
>JBAVJG010000587.1:0-23258 GCA_049687655.1 Anaerolineales bacterium
TGCGCGTCACCCTCGGCAGTGGAACAATGCCAGAACATATCGACTCTTTCCTGTCTGCGTTGCCTGAGTGGGTGGAAAAGTCTCGCGGTCTTAACCACAGATGAACGCAGATAAACACTGATAAGGAGGATTAAAAGGATGGATTCGATATCTGATGTAGAACTCAACCAGATCACCGAAAAAACAATCGGTTGTGCTTTCTGATGTATGGAAGCCTGCCGTTTATGGATGTATTTAAAAATCTGTGTTTATTATTTTTATCTGTGGTGAATAAATGTCGAAAGTTGTAGTTGCTATGTCCGGTGGCGTTGACTCGTCCGTCGCAGCTGCCCTGCTCAAGGAACAGGGTTATGAAGTCATTGGCATGATGATGCGCCTGTGGTCCGAGCCGGGCAAGGAAGACTCCAACCGCTGCTGCACTCCTGACTCGATGGCAATGGCGCGGCGCGTGGCGGCTAAACTGGATCTCCCCTTTTACGTGGTGGATGCCAAGGAAATTTTCCGCGAGACGGTTGTACAGTATTTTCTGGATGGCTATGCAGCAGGAGAGACTCCCAATCCATGCCTGTTGTGCAACCGTCAGATCCGCTGGACATTCTTGCTTGAGCACGCCCTGGCCCTTGGTGCTGACTATATGGCAACCGGTCACTATGTGAGACGGCGGACAACAGACGATGGGCGATATGAACTTTTACGGGCAGTTGACCCGTCCAAAGACCAGTCATATGTCTTGCATGTCCTGAACCAGGAGAAACTGGCCCGGGCACTCTTTCCGGTGGGAGAGTACCCTAAGCCGGAAATCAGGCAGATGGCGGAGAATTTGGGCCTTCCCGTCTACAAACGCCCTGATAGCCAGGATTTGTGTTTCCTGGCGGGAGAGGACTATCGCAACTTCATCCAGCGTAATGCAGCGGAGATGCTGGTGCCCGGCGAAATTGTCAGACATGGCGGCGAATCGCTGGGTCAGCACAACGGACTGGCAAACTACACCATCGGTCAACGCAAAGGTTTGGGTGTGCAGTCATCCGTTCCACTGTATGTGCTGGGCAAGGATGCAGCTTCGAACACCCTGATTGTGGGTGAAGCGGATGAACTTGGCAGCGATGAATTGCTTGCCAGGGACGTCAACTGGTCCTCCGGGATAGCACCGCGAGAACCCTTCCATGCGGAAGTCAAGATCCGTTACACGGCCAGGGAGGCCCGGGCGCAGGTCGTGCCCCTCGAAGGCGGGGAGCAGGCTCGGGTCCGGTTTGATGCGCCGCAGAGAGATGTTACAGCAGGACAGGCGGCAGTTTTCTACGATGGTGATTTACTGCTCGGTGGCGGAATCATCGTCTAGGTCCTGTATAAATCCGCTTAATAAAGTAGGATGAATCCATGACAATTCCATCCATAATCTTTGCCTTTCTGATTGCCAGTCTATACGGCGCGTTGTACCATCTGATCCGCGGCGGCGGACTGGGTCGGCTGTTGCTATTCATGATCTTCGGTTGGGCAGGCTTTGCGGGAGGACATCTGCTAAGTATCTGGCAGGGCTGGAGATTGATCCCCCTGGGTGAACTCGATTTAGGCATATCCACGCTGGGCAGTCTCATTTTTCTGGTCGTTGGGGACTGGGTAAGCAGTATCCGAATAGGGGATATGGGTACCTACCCGGATGATAAGAACGGAGTATAATCGGCCTTTGCTATCCTGAATATAAAGAGAGAACTATGGAGTTAATTACTTTCCTGATCGATCTGTTTTTACACCTGGACGAACATCTGGCCGGCATTATAAGCCAGTATGGCACCTGGACGTATGGCATCTTGTTCTTCGTAATTTTTATGGAAACGGGATTCGTGGTCACACCCTTCCTTCCGGGCGACTCACTGCTCTTTGCAGCGGGCACCTTCGCTTCACCAGTTATGGGAGGAGCGCTCAACATCTATTTGCTGGTAGGCTTATTGATGGCCGCTGCTATTTTGGGCGATACCGTCAATTACTGGATCGGGCATTTCATAGGAGAGCGCGCCTACGGCAGCCGGTGGATCAAGAAGGAATACATCGACCGCACACATGCTTTCTTTAAGAAGCACGGTGGCAAAACCATTTTCCTGGCGCGTTTTGTGCCTATCATCCGCACCTTTGCGCCGTTTGTGGCGGGTGTTGGCAAAATGCCTTATGGCTATTTCTTCTCGTACAACATCATTGGTGGCATCGTATGGGTGCCCCTGTTCACTTTTGCAGGGTATTTCTTTGGCACTATGCCTTTTGTACAGAAAAATTTCGAGTTTGTGATCATTGCCATCATCCTGATTTCGCTCATCCCGGTTTTTTATGAGGTCTGGAAGGCGCGACAGGAAAGTGCGCGGGAGAAGATCGAAGCCGAGATGCCCTAGCGCCGGAATGTAACGATGATATAGGGTGAAAGTTGTGGTTTTTATCAACTTTCACCCTATTAATTTTTAGGACTTACGCAGTTCGCAAAAGGTTACCGAAAATAAGGGGCGCTCGCCACAGCGCGCCCTTTATTTTCGGGGTTCTCTCATTCACTGCGTAACACTTGAATTTGAAGTAATCCTGCCGAAATAGGGTTTAATTCTCATATGAAAAAATGGCTTCTTCTCGCAACTGTACTTTTTTCGCTTCTGATTGTCGCCACCGTGGTTGTCGCGAATGCAGATATGTTTCCCCGTTGGGTGAAAAGGTTCATCGATGTTCCGGGGGTCGATAAAGCAGGTCATTTCATTCTGTTCGGCATCCTGAGCTTTTTACTGAATAAAAGCGTCTTGGCTTTGCGTCCAAACCGGATTCCCGCCCGCCTTATCCTGACCGTCAGCCTGCTCCTGTCCATCGTCATTGGTTTTGAAGAATGGAGTCAATCCCTGTTCCCGGCGCGAACGATGTCACTCGCTGATCTGCTTGCCAGTTACGCAGGGGTGGCTGCGTTCGCTATTCTGGCATACTGGACAAAGTGAAAATGCAACTTTTTCCGCAACTCTGCATCCAATAATCTGGAATCTTTATGTCAAGGAGCGACAATGCCTATCTTTGAATTCGTATGCAGTGACTGTGAAAAACCCTTTGAAGAACTGATCTTTGGCAGTAATACAGATGATGTCGTTTGCCCGTCCTGTGGGAGCGAGCAGGTGCGCAAGAAAATGTCCACCTTTGCATCCAAGATTGGTGGAGACGGCGCATCGCTTTCGTTCGGTGGGAGTTCGGCTGCTGCCTGCAGCACGGGCAGTGTCTGAGGGGTTTAGCCTGATTGGCCGTGTGCCAACAATCGTAGGCCTAACCCAGTTTGTGAAAAGATACCGAAAATAAGGGCTGCGGACAAACGTCCGCAGCCCTTATTTTCGGGTTACTCCAATTCAACTGCTCAATAGCGCATTCAAGGGGTCAAGTGCAAGTGTCCTTCCGCGTTGCTGATGACAGCCTGCTCATCCCACAGCATTGGATAATACTCGACGGATGCCCACAGCGGAGCCATATCGATGTAATGGGGGTGATAGGCATGGCCCGAGTTGCCGGTGGTGTGCACGGTAACCGAGTTACGCAGGTCTCCCATATCCACGATCATACGCATGGATGGCAGCCAGTCCACAAAGAAACCTTTACCTACATCCCAGCCAGTGGCATTGACCAAATCCTGGCCGCCGCCGGTGGGGAAGGGGCCGCGATTGAACATTGCTTCGATCGGACCAATGCCTGATTGACCGAGCGTTTCGTTTTCGAATGTAGCGCCATGTAAATCGCCCCAGGCGGGCCACTTGTCAATATTTTTGCCGTAATCCTTTTGCATCTGGATTACGGTTTCATCGAATGCGCGGATGAAAATGTCATCACGGGATTCGGTCGCCGCTTCTGAATCCTTATCATCCCACCAGGGGCTATTTGGCTGGTCAACGAGTTTGCGGGTGACTTCGATCCAGCGTCCGCTTCCGTTGGGCCAATATTGTTCAGGCAAGTCATCCTTGAAGGTATCCATCACCAGGTTCCACCAGAAGGTTTCGTAAACAGCGGCAGACTGAGAATCGACACGGTTCCGGAAATCCCATGAGGCCAGGAATTTATCCCTGACGGTAGCAGACTCAGGGTCCAGTTCGATCGAGAGCAGGAGCGGGATGACCGTTTCGGCGTTCGTGTTATACGAATCGCCTTGTACCTGCTGGAAGTAGGGGATATCGATCTTGCCGGGAGCATTCTCGATCATATCCACGATGCGATTGGCGCGGAAGCCGTAGTTCCAGTCAGTAGTCAGCAGGTAAGGGTAATCCCAGGGGTTGATCTGGTTGTTGGCGGCCACGATGTATCCGCTCTGTGGGTTGAGCGAATAGGGCAATTCTTCATAGGGAATAAAGCCGGTCCAATCGTATTCGCTCGTCCAGCCTGGGACGGGGATACGGCCATCGCCGTTCTTGCGAATGGGAATGTCGCCAGGCATCTGGTAGCCGATATTGCCTTCAACATCTGCATACAGCAGGTTCTGGGATGGAACATGGAAGCTGCGTCCCGCCTCCCGGAATTCTTCCCAGTTTTGGGCACGGTTGAAACCCCAGATAGCCTCGAAGGGCGATGAGGGGGAAAGGGCTGTCCATGCCATGGCAATTGCGTAGTGCTCAGGCAGGTCGATCCCGGCTTTGTCCTTGAAGGGAATAGCTTCAGGATTGGCTTCCAAATCAACGTCATCTTTGACCGAGCCGTAAGTATCTGAAATGATCGGACCATGACGCGAGATGCGCACGGTAATCTCCACCGGGTTGCCGCCGCCAACTTTGATAGATTCTTTGCGGGTTTCAAAATCGACCCACTGACCGTCCACTTCGTACTGGTTAGGGTTGTCGGGGTTGACTTTCTCAATGAACAAATCCTGCACATCTGGGCCGGCGTTGGTCAGACCCCAGGCGATCTTGTCGTTATGACCGATCACTACGCCGGGTACGCCTGCGAAGGAAAATCCGGCTACATCAAAGGGGCACTCATCTGTTTTGGGAAGGCAGTGCAGGCTATCCTGATACCAGATGGACGGGATGCGAATACCCAGGTGCGGATCATTGGCCAGCAGGGGCATGCCGGTGGCAGACAGTTCGCCGGAAATCGCCCAGGAGTTCGAGCCAATGCCGGTACCGCGCGGACCAAGTAGCGCGTCCAACCCGTCAAATTGAGATTGGACATCTTCCAGCATTCTGGACACTTCCGTATAGTCATACGGCTGCGCGCTGAAGTCCGATTTCTGAACGCTGACATTCTCACCGATGGCCGGAACGATCAGCGGGAAATCAGACGGGTAAAGCGGGAAGAGTTCATTTACCTGTTCGAGGCTGAGCTTCTTGAGCAGGATGGCACGCTCGATCTCGGTGTCCATGTTGCCGCTCAAGTCCCAGGCCATGGCTTTGCCCCAGGTTAGTGAGTTGACGCCTGTCCACGGTTCGATTTTGTAGTCGGGGTTGAGTACACCCGTCAGAATCAAATACTCCAGGCTGAGTTCCACCGGCTCTTTATCCTGGATATAGGCGTTGACGCCTGAGGCGTACGCGTCCAGCATGGATTTGGTGTTGGCATCCAGGTTAGTGTACTCTTGCTCGGCAACCTGACGCCAGCCTAGGGTGCGCAGGAAGGCATCGCTTTTGACCTGGCCTTCGCCGAACATTTCTGAAACGCGACCAGAGCCAATGTGCCGCCAGGCGTCCATCTGCCAGAAGCGGTCCTGGGCATGAATATAGCCCTGCGCGAAGAACAGATCGTGCGTGGTGGTGGCGTAAATATGCGGAATACCCATTCCGTCGCGGTAAATGTCTACCGGGCCATCCAGCCCGGCGAGCTTCAATTCCCCGTCTACCTGCGGGAAGGATTTTTCTGCTACAGTGTTAGGTATGTAACTTTTGAGGTAATAAGTGCCGAATGCGCCCGTAAGCAGGGCTACGATGACCACTCCAATCCCCACCCGGGACAGGATACGACCTGTCTTTTTCATGTCACTCCTCCAGTTTAGCGAATTTTAGCGATTATACTCGGTTGATATCAACCATAGAGACCACCGAGATCACTGAGATAAATATTTTTCTCTGTGCTCTCTGCTTGCACCCCCAAATCTGGACTTTTTTGCGGAGAATCCTACAGATCCAAAAACTTGAGCCTAATGATGAGTCACTCAATTCAAAAAGGCATCGAATGAAATCTCTATCAAAAAACGATCAACATAAACTCTTCATTATCATTGCCCTCCTGCTTGGCGGCATTGTACGTTTCATGCCGGTTGTGATGGCCGGGTTCCCTGTCAACGATGGCGGTATGTTCTATGTCATGGTCGAGGAACTCAAAGCCAATCATTTTGCCCTGCCTGCTTTCACACAGTACAATCTGGCTGATATTCCTTTTGCGTATCCACCTTTTGGCCTGTACGTCACCGCCCTGATTTCGAGTTTGTTACACATCCCGGCTTTGGAGGTTGTCCGCTGGCTGCCAGCGTTGGTCAGTACGCTATCGCTGCTGGCATTCTATCTGATGGCTGACGAAATCCTTGGCTCGCGTTTGCAAGCTGGTCTGGCGACTTTGTTCTATGGACTGGTCCCGGATTCCTTCGGATGGGCGATCATGGGCGGCGGGATTACGCGCTCTTTTGGTTTATTGTTCCTTTTCCTGACAATCACCTTTGCCAACCGTCTCTACACACGCACCTCCAGCCTGCAGGCCGGTTTAACAGCCATCTTCGGCGCCCTGGCTTTTCTCAGCCACCCCGAAACGGGACTGTTGGCTGCTGCATCCTGTGTTTTGATATGGCTTTTTCGCGGGCGCTCCAAGCGGACTTTGCTTTGGTCGGTGGCTGTCGCTTTGGGCGTCCTGATGCTGACGTTGCCCTGGTGGGGGACCGTGCTTGGGCGTCAGGGGTTTGCCCCCTTCCAGTCCGCTATGCAAACCAGCGATGATGGCAACTTTCACTTAGCTAAATTGCTGACCTTGCAATTCGGTAGCAGCGGAGCCTTTTTTGGCCTGACAATTGCCCTGGGACTGATAGGTTTGCTAGCTCTACTTGCGGGGAAGCAATTCCTCTTGCCGGTCTGGTTGCTGCTGCCATTCTTTGTGGATCCGCGTAGCGCGAGCGGGATGGCTTTGATCCCTATGTCTATGATGGCAGCCTACGGGTTTGATATGGTCATTGCACCGGCGTTGCTCGCCCTGCGAGGTCGCGAAGGAGCCTGGCTGGCTGATCGTTTTGTCACATTAAGCATGCTGGGTATTGCGTTCTACCTGTTCTTCAGTTCTGCCATCTATGGATTGGGTTTGGTGGGAGGCAGCCTGTCCGCTGCGGACCGGGAAACGATAGATTGGGTAGATGCGAATATCCTAACTGGGAGCGACTTTATATTGCTGACCGGCGAGCAATACTCGATGAAGGACCCTCTCCAGGAATGGTTCCCGGCGCTGACCGAGCAGCACAGCCAGACGACATTGCAAGGCGCCGAATGGACCCTGGGCGCAGATTTCTTCCCCTTTTATGGGGAGTTAGTCGCTTTGCAGCATTGCGCCGATGTTGATTGTATGGATGCCTGGGAAGTACGCACCGGTTTAAGCTACCAATACCTACTCATCAAAAAATTGCCAGCAGGAGGTTCATCTCCTTTGCGGGTCTCGCTTGAGTTACTGTTGAACACGGTTCAGGATTCTGGTCAGTATAAACTTGTCTATGAATCCGAGAGTGCTGTCATCTTTGCGCATTAAAAAAAGTTGAGCGCTGGAATTTCCAGCGCTCTCTTAATACAGATTAGTTTGAGGCTCCTAACAACCTTGGATACCAGTACCACAGAATGTCCGCGGCCGGTTTGCCGTGGATGGAAGCCGACTTGCCCTGTAAGATGGTTGGGGGGTAATAGCCGCGGCTGACGATACCGCCTACCCACTGGCGCCCGTTGACCGCTGTCAACATGGCTTCATAGATATCGGCTTGCAGACCCAGGTTCACGGCGGCGGGAGACGCGTCCATGTTTGGGGCATTGAGCTGCGTCCAGTGCAAGCATCCGCCGCGCCCGTCCGAGATACATCCGCCGGCTGCGCCGTCCACTGATGGATAGGCCATCGCAATGATGATAGGTTTGCCAAGCAGGGAGGCCAGCGGCGAGACGTTGGTGTCTATCAAGCGACCGGCTTCGTCGGTCAGTTCGGTTTTGGTGGGATTGGACGAATCGCTCAGTTTCAGACTCCATAACAGATAAACGCCGTCGATGTCACTCAGGAACCCGAGCGGCGTATCCACGTATTCCTGATCGTAAGGCAGAGCCCATAGGATTGTGCCACGGAAATGTGTACGCACTTCTGTGATGATGGATCTCCAGCGGGTCTCAGCATCAACCGGCACTCCAGATGAAGTCCCATCCGTCAGCCTGCCGTTGGGTATGGCCGGTTCGATCCAATCGCCGCCCAGAATCAGCGTCTGTGCTCCGGATTGAGAGGCCAGGTCTGCATAGTTGACGACGAAAGCACGATAATGGTCGAACCAGGTCTGCCACCAATCCGCGGTCTTCGGTGCGGAAGCCCAGAAATCGTCTGCAGTGGTGGTGAAGCGTGGCGTGGGGAAGACGGCTACGCTCATGTTCAACGCGCGCGCCTGAGTTACCATGCGGTAGGTGTCGTTCCAGAACGAGTCCTTTCCGGAAACGGGGGCCAGCATGAGCGGGAAAGCATCGCTGAATGTCCAGGTTGGGGTCAGGATTACGGTATTCGAACCAAGCGCCCGGATATTCTGCATGGCCTGCGGAATGGAGGTAACCCAGTTCGGATGCAGGGTAGGCTGTAGTTCCACTCCCGCCATGAAGGCGTTCTCTCGGACTGAGACCGGTGTGCCAACCAGATTACCGGGCTGGGTGTTTTCGAGCCAGGCCCATGTATTGACTGTGTCTTTAATGTCTTGCGGCGCCAGGCTGGTGCTTACCTGCTTCCCGCGTGTGTCTTCGCCCATGGTAGCGGTATCGTCCGCGCTGCCACACTGACCAGCGCGGCAGTAGCGATAACCAAACGAGCCCAGAATGCTAAGCGGGCTGTAGAGTTTGTATACCCAGCGGTTGTCCCCGATTGGCCACATCGGGACGGGTTCCGTCCAGCCGTAGGGGTTGAACTGGATGTAGATGATGTCTCCCACAGGGGTATTGGCAGGCACGTCGGCTTCGAACAAAATAGGCGCAGAACTGCCCGCCTGCCAGGTTTCGACACGCTCGCTGATAAGCGTGTCTGCCTGCGGTACGATCAGTTGTCGCACGTAAAACTCATTATTCTCCTTATGCTCTGCGTTCCAGAAACCATCCCCCAGCGTGTATTTGTAGCGCACATCTGCTCCGGCGGGCAAACGTAGCGAGACGCTATATCTTCCATCCGGCATGGCGGACATAATGGGCATGCGGTCGGCCACGGCGCTCAGTCCACCGCGCAGATCGGCGAAAGTGTTACCGAGCTGGAACAAATTGCCTGCCAATCGTACTGGCGCGCCTGGCAGCGTGTTGGTGGGCACGGAAATATTGAAAGTCACGTTCACCAGCGGCGCAGCATCTAAATAAATTTTGACGGGTGTGTTCAGGTTTTCAAGAACTGATGCACCTTGTTGGAAGGTCTGGAAAGTGCCGTCAAGCGCATAGGCGACCAGGTTGTGCGTGCCTGGTGGCAGACCTTCCAGGTCGAAACGCCCGCCGGAATCAGTGATGGTCTGCACACCACCAGCAGAGACCATGATATTTGCAAGTGGTCCCCCACCCTCGGCGTAGACTTCGCCTTCGATGCTGCCGGTCGGGCCTGAATACGTTTTGTCGATCCAACTGGCGATGATATCGCGCGTCTCACCCGGACCGTTGACCTGCAACAAACGATAGCGGATGGCTACGTCCGTGCCTGAGTCTTCCTGTAACTGCACATTGGTGCGCCGGACATAGCGATATTTGATGACAGAGTTGAGTGAAAAAGGCAGGGAAACTGCATACGACTGTGCATCGCGGGGCTGCATAGGATACAGTTGACCGTTCAGGGCCAGGCCTGTGACTTCGTCCAGGATGGCAAGCGCCAAAGTCTCACTTGGAGCCAACGGTTCGGGCAGCACGGCGATAAAGGTCACCTGTGCCATCGGCAAGGGGGTCGGGGTTGGCCCGCCGGGAATTCCATTCGGGGTGGGTGTGTTGCCCTGTCCACCCAGCCAGGAGGGTAGTTTAATAAGGGATAGCTGACAGCCTGTACTGCTGAATGCAAAAAGAACCAGAAGAACGGCCAGACTAAACCGGCGAGTATTCAGCTTGAATTTACTCATTAACCCTCCTCAGCCATCGCTCTTGCTTGTTCCTGCCTTAATCTGCCTCTGTATGCAATGCGGCTTAGGCCGATACTGATAAAGTACAGAACGATCATCGGGCCCATCACCAAAGCCATATTGACCGGGTCAACGGTGGGAGTGATGGCAGCCGCAAGAATAGCGATCAGTACGATTGCAAAGCGCCATTGCTCTGCCAGCACTTTGGGTTTGACAAAGCCTACGGCGGTCAAAGCGTAAACCACAAGCGGAAATTCGAAGGACACGCCGATCCAGAACATGACACCGGTGACGAAGTTATAATAAGAAGCCGGGCGTAATTCTGCCTGAATACCCATAAAATTGAGCAGGAAGGGCAGGGCGGCAGGCATCATGATGTAAAAAGCAAAAGCCATGCCGGCGATAAATAGCAAGGACGCCATGGGAATTGCGATCAAGCCAAACGAACGGGAGCGCGGTCTCAGGCCGGGGGCTGCGAACAACCAGAACTCGAATGCGATATAAGGAAGCGACAGTACGACACCCGAAAGCAAGGCTACTTTCATATACACACCGATTGATTCGGTCACTTCGATGGCTTTGAGTTCATCCAGTCCGCCGATTGGGAACGCCAGATAATTGATCAGGGGTTGGGTGAAAATGAACGAAACAGTAACAGCCAGCACCAATGCCAGCAATGAGCGCAGCAAGTGCTTTCGGAAGTCTTCTATATGGTCCCAGAGCGATTGGCGTGCGTCTTTATCTGAGATAGTAGTGCTGAGGACATCGGCCAGATTGTGCTCTTCTGGTTCTTCGCTCAGGAATACACGCATCTGGCTGATTGCCCGGAATGGATAGGTGATGATGCCCCACAACAGGCGGAACGGGGCCTTGATCAGCCACCACAGGCCGGAAAAGAATTTACGCATTGCCGTCGGGTCCCTTGTCATTTTCTTTGTTGGATTCTTTCTCAGTTGGCGGGGCGATCTGATTCTCGGAGCCCTCCGCAGGCTGCGGCTTGGATTGAGGCGGTTTGGGTTTGGCTGCGGACGGGTTGGACCAGGTTCCGAATCCCCTTATAGTGGATGATTCTTCGATGTCCTTCCCAATTTTGCCAACATTTTTTTGAATGTCCTCTATGTTGGCATCACGCATCAGCCGGTTGGGCAGGTTGCGGATTTCGCGAGATGTATCTTGAAAAGCTCGCCAGCCCTCTGATTTGGTCATATCGCGCAGAAAGCGGCCGATAGTACGACCGGTCTTTTCCATTTCCTTTGGCCCCAGCAAGATCAGGGCGATCAAGATGATAAAAACAAGCTCGGTTGGACCGATTCCAAAAATATCCATGTTTATCCAGGTTTCTCCTGTCGTAAGCTCTGGCGGATTTCATGCTGGTGATCGGCCAGGCTGCCCAGCACACCATTGACAAAGCGGGGTGCGCTTTCGGAGCCGTAAAATTTAGCTAACTCGACCGCTTCATTAATGGCGACCTTGATTGGCGTTTCTCCCTCTGGCGAGGCGAATTCCCAGCACGCCTGGCGCAGGATATTACGGTCGATGGCTGGGATCTGGTTGAACGGCCATTCGGGAGCATATTCAGCGATGATTATGTCTAAGGTGGTCAGTAGGGGGAGTACGCCAAAGACGATCTGGCGGGCGAACTCGGCCAACTCATCCGATAAAGGTGTTTCCTCCAGTCGCATCTTAAAAACTTCGCCAGGAGGGTGGTCGGTCATATCTACTTCGTAAAGTACTTGCAGGGCCAAGCTACGTGCCCTGGTGCGGGACTTCATGCGGGTTTCAGGCCTCGGGACTTTCCTCGTAGTCAATGTCTTCGATGTGTATATTCACGTGACCGATATCCATACCGACCATTTCCTGAATGGCGCGGGCAACCTGTTGCTGCACGTTGCGGCTGACCTCGCGGATGTTGACGTCTTCTTTCAGCACGAGATAAATATCTGCATAGACAACATCCTCCTCAACATCGATGCGCACACCTTCATTCGCACCTTTGCGAAACAGACGGTTGACCCCGCCTGAAATGGGTGCCATGCGGCTGACGCCCGGCACGACCAGTGCGGAGAGTCTGGCGATACTGATCAATACGTCGGGGGAGACGGTGGTTTTTCCAGGGGGACGGTCTGAGTTGGTCATGATTCTCCTGTGTCCAGAGAGTAGAGAAGAGTGAATAGAGAACAGTACGGCTCTCCAATTCCTACTCTCTAATCATCTATTCTCTTTTTCACATCATCGCCATGCCGCCGTCCACGCCCAACACCTGACCGGTGATGTAACCAGCCTGGTCGGATGCGAGAAAGGCGACTGCATATGCAATTTCTTCGGGTTGCCCGATGCGCGAGAGCGGGACCAGTTCGAGCGCGGCCTCCAGCGTGCCCTCGGGCATGGTGTTTACGATTTCAGTTTGAACAAAACCGGGCGCAATCGCATTGACGGTGATATTGCGGGCCGCTACTTCGCGCGCCAGGGCCTTGGTGAAGGCGATCTGTCCGCCTTTCGAAGCGGAGTAATTCGTTTGCCCGGGATTGCCCATTTGCCCGGCCACCGAAGCGATACTGATGATGCGTCCGTAGCGCCTGCGCATCATGTGCCTGACGGCGGCTTTCGAGCAGTTGAAGGTGCTCTTCAGATTTGTATCGATGACCGCATCCCAGTCGGATTCGGGCATCATCATGATGACCATGTCGCGCGTGATCCCGGCGTTGTTCACTAATATATGCAGATTGCCGAAGGTTTCAACCGCAAACTTTACCAGATTGCCCGCCGCCTCGAAGTTCGAGACATCCGCCTGGAAAGCGGCAGCCTTACCGCCACCAGCTTCGATTTGATGTACCACTTCCTCGGCTCGGCCGAGCGACGTGTTGTAGTTGACCACCACCGACGCGCCGCGTACGGCCAATTCCAGAGCCACTGAGCGGCCAATGCCGCGCGAGCCGCCAGTCACAATTGCTACGCGTTCTTTTAAAGATATATCTGTCACAAGGTTACTCCTGTGGGCGAATTATACACCGCCTGTGTATTGTAACGCGACATCAATCCCCTTAGGGAGGCAGTATGTCGTGTTACAGTTATTTTTCACGTAACCCCAGCGCCAACCCCAGAGCGCCACCGATGGAGATCACGCCCGCCCAGATGAAGGCATCCTGCCAGAACTGTATTGGGAACAGACGGATGAGCGTGTCAGAATAAGCAAACAGCCAGGTATCGCCTTCGAAAAACAGCGAATGGAAGAGGGTAAAGAGTTGCCAGAATGCGACCGCGCCGAACAGAGCGATCGCCGCGACCAGCCCGATCAGCAGCCAGCCTCCGCGCCTCAAACCCGCGCGAAAAGCCTGCCACCAGTTTCCGTAGCGAGCCCAGGCTCCCATCCCTGCCATTAAGACCACTGTCACATACCAGAAGTTGAGCGTGCCTTTCGTCACCACCTTGACATCCTGCATGTGACTGAGTTCACGTTCATTAAAAAGCGGCTCCTCATCTTCGAAAGTCAGCTCCCCTAGATAAGAGATGTCTGCATCGTTGAGCAGGTAATCCACCGCGTAGGGCGCCCAGTGCAAACGATCTTCTTGTGTGAAGCCGTATGGGTCGGACGGAAAGTACGGCATGCGGTATTCTATATTGTAGAACAACGGTGTCAGCAGGATGCGCAGTCCCAGCCCCAGCAGGAAGATGGGGGTCAGCAGGGTGGTGAGGTAGGAGAGGAAAGAGGATAGTTTAGGGTTCATAAAAATTTATATTCCATTGTCCCTGAGCGGGACCACAAATTACTGCAACGACTCCACATCCCCATGCAGCAAAAAATTGACGATCAAATTATTCGTCAGCCACTCGATAGGGGCCTTGTCGTCAGTGAAGACCTGCGTGGTCTCGTAGCCGGATTGCATGTTGACTATCGTAGAGCTCATCGCCGTTAGCAGCAGCGGATGCACGTTACCGCGTGCGTTGAGGGCATTATAGTTGGTGAACAGGTTCTCGGCGCTGGTAGGCTGTTTGCTGGCGTATATGATGGAGTTGAGCGTGTTGGGGATGTCCATGATGTGAATGGAGGGAAAAACCGTTGCAATTGTGGTGGCGAGCCCATTGATCAGGCTGCGATCTCCAGGTGCGCGCCCGACGTTGATGGCCAGCACGCCGTCGTCGGTCAGGTGATTGTAGGCGATTTGGAAGAATTCCCGCGTGGTCATGTGCGGCGGGATATAGGGCGGACGGTAGGCGTCCACGGCGATCAGATCATACTTGCGTGGACTGTGCTCCAGCCCCCAGCGACCGTCTTCGACGTAAACTGTCAAATTAGGCATGGTCATGCCGAAATACTCGCGCCCGACGGCCACGATCTCTTTGTCAATTTCGAATCCGTCGATCATAACGGAAGGGTATACCTCGGTCGCCTGACGCGCAGACGTCCCGGCAGCCAGTCCGATGATAGCGTAGCGCTGTACGTCTTCGGGGGTCGTGTCGGGGTTAAAAAAAGGTCCCACCAAAAATTGTTCCCAGGGGCCGTTGTAGTATAGCTGGTCGGGATGGTAGACGGAGTGCACGCCCTGGCCGTCGTTCAGGCGCAGCAGGGTGAAACCGTTCAGTTGCTGGACTTCGATGTAGTTGTATTGTGATTCGGTCTCGAAAACCTGACCGGGCGAGTCTTTGACGTGGAAATCGCCGAAGAACAGGAAGCCTGCCAGGACGAGCGCCCACAGCCCGAAGAGCGCGACTTTGACCCAGCGTTTTTCCATCCCCAGGCCGCCGAATGCCACCAGCAGGATCAGCAGGCCGAAAAGCAGGATAGTGCGGCTGGTGCCGATCAGCGGGAAGAGCAGCAGGGTGGGCAGGAAGACGCCCAGCACCGAGCCGACCGTGGAGAGCGCGTACAGGTTGCCCGAGACATTGCCAGCCTGCTCGGCGTCTTTGAGCGTGATGCGGATGGCGAAGGGCGAGGTCATCGCCAGCAGTGTGACCGGGATGCTGAACATCAAAAGTGTTGCCAGGAACGAGGCAGCGATCACACCCAGGTTGAGCGCGTCCATGGCGGAAGCAGCTACCAGCAGGATCGGTTGCGCGATGATGGGGATCAGCCCCAATGTCGCGCCACCCCATGCCAGGAACGTGAACATGCTTTCAGGGAACGGGGATTTGTCGGCCTGCCTGCCGCCGATGGCATACCCCGCCGCGAAGTAGATCAGGATCAGTCCAATGATGACAGCCCATACCAGGTTGACGCTGCCAAAGCGCATTTGCAGCAGGCGCGATGCTCCGAACTCGGCGGCCAGCGTGGTCATCCCGGAGATGAAGACGGTGAAGGAGATGTAGCGTCGCATGGGGGGAATTATACCTGCCAGCATCGGTGATCAAGTACCGCGAAGCGGAGTATCGCCCGTCCTGGCGTTCCGGGCCAGGGAGACCACAAGTTTAGATTTTACAAAGGACTTATTTATCTCGATACGGCGGACGAACACCGCCTACTCGACCAACAGATGTTGCCAGTAACACAATAATAAGCCTTTCGTAAGAACTTTGTAATTTATTTTCGCTATCCTGATTTTACATAAAGTTCGGTTGGTAAGGATATCACATCGCACTGACACGAATTTGACGAAGAAACATTGAACCGGGAGATCAATCAAAGCCTTTCGTCCCCACCATCCTATTACAACCGAGTAAATCCAACCTTTATTCTACACAAGGAGTAGCTCATGCGAAAAACAGTATTGTTCCTCGCCGCCCTTTTGCTGGGACTGTCCGCGTTTTTACCGGCAGGTACAGCTTATGCGGATGGCGACCAAAAAGGAGAAGTTGTGGTCGCCAATCGCGGCTCCGGCTCGATTTCCATCATCGACACACAGACTGACCAGTTGATTGACACCATCCCTCTACCGGCCGGTGATAACCCACCCGAGCCGATGTATGTCGTCTTTTCCAAGAAAGGCAATTACGTATTCGTCGGTGACCGTGCCAATGACCGCGTGGTCGCGTTCGATGCGGATGATTATTCGGTCGCTGGAACGGTCCCTGCCGGGGCCGGGGTCTTCCACATGTGGGCCGACGACCGCGGCCGGCAACTGTGGGTCAATAATGATATCGATAACACCTCCACGGTGATCGATCCGGTAAACCTGGAAGTCATCACTACGGTGGCGATGCCTGCCGATCTGCTGGCCAAAGGCTATAAACCTCACGATGTGATCCTTGACCCCAAGGGAAGCTTCGCCTACGTGACCCTGCTGGCCGGTTCCGACCCGAACGACTACCTGGTACAGTTCAGCACGGAAACATTCATGGAAGTCAACCGCGCCGCGGTGGGCCAGGACCCGCACGTTTCTCTCACGCAGAACAACGACTTGATCTACGTTCCAGCGCAGAATAGCAATCTCGTCAGCGTGTTCAACCGCGAGACACTCGAACTGGTTGAAGAGATCAGTGTTCCCGGCGCGCATGGTGCTGGCATGACGCCTTACGGCCAAGTGTTCTATACCACCAACTTGCCCGGCGGCGGCACGGGCGGCCTGTTCGCTATTGATACGAAGACCAACACCGTCATCGACTCGGCTGATACGCCTTACCCCGTCCCGCATAACATCGTGGTCACCAAGAACAACAAGAAACTGTTCCTGACCCATTCAGGCGGCACGTCAGACAAGGTGACCATCTACGCCGTTTCCGTCGCGAACCCCATCCCGACCCTGATCGGCGAGGTGACCGTTGGGCTGAACCCGTTTGGTCTGGCTTACGTGCCTAAATAAAATCTTTAGGACTTACGCATATTGCGAAAAGATACCGAAAATATGGGGGGTATGCGCAGCACACCCCCCATATTTTCGGGCTTCCTCCGTATTTTTTCGTAAGTCCTGTTAAACATAAGAGAGGAGTTTTGTATCAAACAAAACTCCTCTCTCCCCTATTGGAAAATCTTAACTGCTAAGCCCGTTATAAATAGATCTTAGCGGGCTTAGCGCCCTTCGCGCTTCGTTCTTTTATGGTACAATCCAGCCCGTTGACACGTCGCCTCCGCATGATGGAGGCGCGTTTTTTGCCCCAAAACCAACTGGGACTTCCCCAAAACCAACTGGGACTTCCCCAAGACTGACTGGGGCTTCCCCGAATTAGACCGGAGTTAAGATGGCCGAAAAGAACACAAACCCGGAAGAAAATACAGAAGAGACCCCGCAGGTGACCAACCTGGAGGGTTCTGGTGTGGAAGTCGTCGAAGCCGAGATGGTGCGCATGCACCAGAGCGCTGCGCAGGAGATCACCGCCGATGAGGTAGAGATGCACCAGTCTGCCGCTCTAGATGTGACCGCGGCAGACGTTTCCGCGCATGAGTCCGCATTGGGGCTGGTCAAAGCCACAGACGTAGAAATGACCAACAGCGCGGCGGGTGCCATCCGTGCGGATCATATCAATGTGATCGGTTCGGCCGGAATCGTGATGGCTGAAACGGTGGACCTGGGAAACACCTACGCAGGTGTGGTAGCGTGCGACACGGTTCGTGGTGAACAGATCGAAACACTGTTCCTGTTCAGCGGCCACGTCGAAGGTGACGTCCAGACTGTAGTTGATACGCGCAGCGCGCTCATCGCCGGCACAGTCGGTGGCGTATTAGCAGGCGTTGTCCTGCTCATCGGGCGTTTGATGTTCGGGCGCAGGTCGTAGCAAGGTGCTCGAAGCAGCGTAACCCCATGCGGGACGCTTTCCTCGCCGCCGATTAGAGAAGTTTCATAAAAATATAAAATTTGTTATCATCCGGTGTTTTGCCGGTTGAATAAATTCATTCAAAGAGCGAGGGTAACCTCGTAGTAACGACTTCAGTCGTTGTTGTGAGGTGAGAGGCGCTCGAGGAGTAAAAATGGAAAAAGTAATAATCCCGGCTGAAAAGCGGGAAGTGATCGGGAAGAAAGTTAAGGTCCTGCGCCGCGAAGGGAAACTCCCGGCGATCATCTATGGTCATGGTATCGATCCGATCAGCATTGTCCTGGACATGCGTGACGCCTCCAGGACCCTGGCGAAGGCCAGTTCGTCCACGCTGGTGACGATCGAACTGGAAGACAAGCAGTATCCCACGCTCGTGCGTGAGAAACAGCTTGATTACATTCGCAACAGCATCATCCATGTGGATTTCCTGGCCGTTTCGATGACCGAGAAAATCACCGCTACTGTTGGTGTTCAGATTGTAGGTGAAGCCCCGGCTGTCAAGGAATTTGGCGCCATTCTGGTCACCGGTCTGACCGAACTGGAAGTGGAATGTCTGGCGAACGACCTGCCTGAACGTTTCACCGTGGATGTATCCGGCCTGACTGAGATCAGTTCGGGTGTTTACGTTAAAGATGTGACCCCTCCTCCGAACGTGGAAATCCTGAACGATCCGGAAGATGTGATCGTGGTTGCCACCGCTATGGCTGAAGAAGAGGAAGAAGAAGTGGAAGAAGAGGCCCTGCTCGAAGGCGAAGAAGAGCTGGAAGAGCCCGAAGTCATCGGGAAAGGTGGGGAAGGAGAAGAAGGCGAAGGCGAGCAAGAGAGCGAGTAAGCCTCCATTCGTATCGAATTGGAAAGACAGCGGTTGTGTGCCGCTGTCTTTTTTTTTCGGTCTTCCTCCGTACACCTGCACCGAACGAGCGAACTGAAGTCTACGCTCCGCGAATTTTGGAGTAACATTTACCACAATGACAATCTACTATCTCAACTGCTTCACCTGCAACGCCCGCTTTCCCCGTCATTGGCAGAGCGGAGCCCTGTGTTTACTGGTCGAGAGCAAGGATGGCCTGGTGCTGGTAGATACCGGCCTGGGCACACGCGATTATGTCCACATGCCAGGCATCCTGCAGATATTCAAACTGATCACCATCGTGCCGTTGGATTCCGAAGAGGTTGCCATCCGCCAGGTTGCAGGGTTGGGTTATCAACCGGAAGACGTCCGCCATATCGTACTGACCCACATGCACTTCGACCACGCCGGCGGACTGCCCGATTTCCCCTGGGCCAAGGTGCATGTGCACCGGCGTGAATATGAGGCCTTCAAATTTGGAAAACTTCGACGCTGGACGGCCGGTGGTTACAATCGTCGTATTATCGAGCACGGACCGGATATCATTCTTTATGATGAGACAGGGGAAAAGTGGTATGACTTCGACGCCATCCGCTTACCGTTCGAACCTGAGATGTACCTGCTTCCGTTATTTGGACATACGTCCGGCCATTGCGGTGTGGCCGTCAAAGATGGTGATGGCTGGCTGCTCCACGTTGCTGATGCAGCCTCCTTCGCCGAAGATGCCCCCGACTGGGCGGTGAGATTCGTTCTCGGCTCGCACCAACCGCGCTTGCGGGAATTTGACAAAGCCCATCCCGAAATCCGCATGACGACCGGGCATATGAGTTTGGATTTTTTCAATAAACAAGACCCTAAAGGTCTCCGAGACCATTAGGGTCTATTGTTCTATCCTATTGCGCCGCAAGCGTCTCGTCGATAATGCCTTTCAACGTTTGATACATCGGCGGCCCGGGGAGTTTTTGCTCGTTGACAAGAAATCCCGGCGTGCCGGGAAAGCCAAGCCGGTAGGCCTGTTCCAGGCTCTGATCGACTTTGGCTTTATTCTGTCCTGAATCGAGGCACTGGTCGAACTGTTCGCCGTCCAGACCGACATCTCTGGCATACTTTTTCAAATCAGACACGCTTAACGAAGTCGCATGCTCATACACATAATCATGGAAGTCCCAGAATTTATCTTGGTCAAAAGCACATTGCCCGGCTTCGGCCGCTTTGGGTGATTGCGCGGTGATGATGGGGAAATCCCGCCAGACGAAAACCACCTGATCACCATATTCCGCCAGGATCTGGTCTCTGATTCCGGCCTGATGCCATACCCGACAGGATGAACAGCCGAAGTCACCATATTCGACGATGACCACCGGCGCGTTCGCGACTCCCAGCGCCGGGTCCGTTCCCAGGCGTGTAGCAGGTAATGGCTCAGGTTCTGGCTTGGGCCATGAAACAATGATTAAAACGAGAACCACAACTGCGGCAATTCCAATGCTCAACTTTCGGTTGAGTTGTTTCTGACGCTTTTTTTGTTGTTGCACTTTGCGTTTATAGCCTGGGGAATTTGGCTTTGACATGTGGAAAAATCTTCCTTATTGTAAATTGGTCTTCAAAAATGTGTTGAAATACTGGATGGTACGCTGCATAGCCTGGTTGAACGAATTGGAAATGTTGTGATTGTCGTTTTCGTAAGTGTACAACTGGACAGGGATTCGGGCGACCAGCAGTTGCCGGTAGAGCGTCGTTGAAAACTCCACGGGTACTTCCACATCACCTGTACCGTGATGCAATTGGACCGGTCCGGAGAGATCGGTGAGATAGGAATTGGCAGAGATGGCATCCCAGAAAGCGGGATTCTGTGCGGGCGTGCCGTAGGTAGCCGCCAGTGACGTCCGCCAACCGCTGAAGCCTGAAGGGGTGTCGGCAGCGGGTTCCGTCCACTTGTTGACCAGGTCTGGATAAGAGGCTACCACACCTGCCCAAATTACCCCGACCTTTATGTCTTCGCTAATGACCATCGCGCGCAGGGTGAGGTAGCCACCCATAGAATGTCCCCACATACCGATGCGGTCCGGGTCGGCGTCGGGGTAGGTTTTCATGCTTGCCACTGCGTTGAGCACATCGATGGTGTAGTCCGGATAGCCGTAAGCGCCGCGTGCTTCGCCATCGGAACGGTCATGCCCGCGATAATCGGAGCGGAATACGATGTAGTTGTCCTCCGCGATTCGCTCTACATATTCAACGTAGCGTTCGGTGGTGCGGTATTCCCCAGGGGGGATATAGCCGTGATTGAAAATAATCACAGGCCAGCCGCTAGCAGGTTTTACGCCATCAGGAACCGTCATCAGAGCGTAGATTTTTAGATTATCAGAGAGATATGAAACATAATAGCGATTGTAATTCTCCCCCGGTTCCAGGATCTGCTCGACGGTAATCGAACTGCCGGGGTATTCGTACTTTCGCATGACTTCGATGCTCAACGGGTGGTTCAGGTCATCAATAGATATTTCGAATGGCGTTCCCGTTGGGGATGGGATCAGACTGGGGGTCAGGCCGAATAAGGGCAATGGCGTCGGTGGTTCTTGTGTAGCTGTATTTATTGGGAACCTTGTTGGAGGTGGTGTCTCCGTTGTGAATGGAATGTTAGTCGCGGGAGGCCTCGATGTAGGCTGTTCCGGTTGAATGGCGCTGCAGCCACCGAGTAACAGCATTGCAGTCAAAAGAAACAAGGTGTTGCACGAAACGAACCTCATGTATATATTGTACTGTTTCCAGGCCAGCCTGGGAGGTGTGGAAATGTAGTCGGCGCTTTTCTAATGGATCTCGCCTTTATATTCCCCCTCCACTTTATCGGCCCAGGGATAGAGTTCTGTTCCTTTGGCGGCCTCGCGGATGGCGGGGTCTTCCGAGTAGTGACCGCGTTTTTCAGGTGGCAGCAACTTTGCGATGTGACGCATGATTTCGTGGCCGATTTCATCTAACTGCTCGCGGCGCTTTCGTCCGCGCCCGCCCACGCTGAAGGGGCCGAACTGCTCCCCAATGCGGACCTTCACTCTGGCGCGTACCCCCTTCCCCAGCGAGGGGAAAACATCGTTCAGCCCGTGGATGCCGACCGGTACCAGTGGCGCGCCGGTCCTTGCAGCCAGGTAGGCCGTGCCAGGGCGCGCCGGTCGCAGCACCTCGGCCCAGTTGCCGGCTTCCGGGAAAATGCCCAGAACGCCTCCCTGGCTCAGGATGGCCTCAGCAGCCTTCAGTCCGTAGGTCGAACCGGTGCCACGGTATAGTGGATAATAGCCGTACAGCGTTGGGAATATCCGTACCCAGGCAGGCGCATGTGCAAAATCCGCGCCTCCTAAAAATTCAATCGGCCAGCGTGCAATGCGGGCAAATGTGACCGGATCGATGAAGGAGAAGTGATTGCCCACAAGCAGCAACGGTCCCTTTTCAGGCAGGTTTTCCCGCCCGACGATTTCCATTTTGCAGACCAGCTTGAAAGCCGGGATGGACAATTTTTGGAGAATATAACGGATCAGCCTGCGGCGGGGATACTTGAACTCTGATCGCGGAACCATATTCAGTCTGCGGCCGCTGCTGCGTGTTCGATAGCTACTTTGCGCGCGCCCTTCTCATCAACAGAGACCAGGATGAGCAGCCCTACGACCAGGAAGATGGCAATGGAGAAGATTCCGGCTCTTTGCCCGGCCTGTTCTGCCACCAATGTGCTCATCCCCTGGCCTTCGAAGAACAATGCCGCGCGGAAAGCGACAATACCGTATATGGTCGGGCCGATGAAAGAGGACGACCTGCCCGCCACGGCGAAGAATCCAAAGAACTCGGTGGCTTTGTTCTGCGGTGCGAACAGACCGGTGATGGTGCGGCTGAGCGATTGCACGCCGGTTAGCGCGAAGCCAGCCAGCGCCCCGATGATGAAGTAGCCGGTCAGCGTCGTGTTGAACATCATCCAGACCACCGCGCCGATCATCAGTAGGATGGAGTAGATCAAGGCCTGCTTAAAACCCGTCTTCTCGCCCCAGATGCCGAACAGGTAAGCGCCGATTGCGCTGGTCCCCTGCACGACGATCATAAAGATGATCAGTTGCGTCTGGTTCATGCCGTACAGAACTGCACCGATGATGGCGGCAAAATCCAGCGCCATCAGGATGCCGTCGTTGTAGATCAGGAACGAGACGATGAACTTAATGAATTCGCGGAAGTCACGGACCGCCCCGAAGGTGTTCTTCAGGCGTTTGAAGGCCAGGCTGAGATAATTCTCTCCGGGTGGTAAGCTACGCCCCACACAACGTTCTTGCAGGCGAATGAAAAGCGGCAGGGTGGAAAGAATGAAAAATACGGCGGTAAAGGCGAATGAACCGCGCACCACCAGTGGATGGCTGTCCGTTATTACGATAACCGGCAAAATAAACAGCAGGCAGATGATGCCTCCGATTGAGCCAATCGCCCAGCCAT